>DAOUGF010000854.1:0-5985 GCA_034429295.1 Chloroflexaceae bacterium | reverse complement strand
CGCCCCAGTTGTCGCCCACCGCGCCGGCTCAGGCCAGCGTCATGCTCTCTACTGGCTACCTGCTCAGGCTGCCCGCACGATCCACGAGGGCGAGCAGCTCCTGGAGCGCGGCATCATTGGGGCGCTCGACCGCGAGCGGCGCCAGCAGCGCGTGCAGGTCGGCAAACGTGCGGTCGCCGGCGTAGGGCGAGCCGCGCAGCAGCTCGGCGAAGCCGGCCACACCGGCCGCGAGCCGCAGGTCGGGCGCGGCAGCCGCCAGATCGGCGGCCAGCTCAGCGCTCGTGAAAGGCTGCGCGATCTCGCTGACATCTCCTGTGCGGGGGTCGGCCCAGCGCAGCTGCACCGTCATTAGCTCGCCCTCAGCCTGCCCTGTGAGGGCAACCTCGTAGAGGGCGGTCACGTTGTGGCCAGCGCCCACCTCGCCGGCATCCACCTGGTCGTTGCGGAAGTCGGCGTCTGCCACGGCGCGGTTCTCATAGCCCAGCAGGCGGTACTGGCTCACCACCGCGGGGTTAAAGACCACCTGCACCTTCGCGTCCTTGGCAATCACCTGCAGCATGCCGGTCAGGTTCTCAACGAAGATCCGCCGCGCCTCGTCAAGGTCCTCGACATAGGCGTAGTTACCGTTGCCATCATTGGCGAGCTGCTCCATCAGGTGGTCGTTGTAGCTACCCATGCCAAAGCCGACCGTGGTGAGATAGATGCCCTGGGCCGCCCGATCCCTGATGACGCGCAGGATCGCCTCGGGGCCAGTGGCACCGACGTTGGCCACGCCGTCGGAAGCGAGGATCACGCGGTTGGAGGCGCCGCGCTGGAACGCGCGCCCGGCCTGGTCGTAGCCGAGCCGCAGGCCCTCCTCGACGTTGGTCGAGCCCTCGTTGCCCAAGCTGTCGATCGCGCTGAGGATGCGATCCCGTTCGCTCGCCGGCGTGTGCTCCAGCACCACGCGGGCCCGGCTGCCGTAGACGACGATCCCCACCTGATCACCCTCGCGCAGCTCATCAACAAGCAGCCGCAGCGACTCCTTGACCAGCGGGAGGCGGTTCGGCTCCTGCATCGAGCCCGACACGTCGATGACAAAGGTGAGCACGGCCGGGTCGCGCTGGCCGCTGTCGATCTCTGCCCCCTGGATGCCGACGCGGACGAGCTGGTTGCCCGGTGCGCCAAAAGGCGCGGAGGCGCCGTCAACGGTGATGCTGAAGCCCTGCGAGGGGCGCGGATAGGCGTAGTCGAAAGCGTTGACGAACTCCTCGACGCGCACCACGTCGGGCGGCGGGAAGCTGCCCGCCTCGAGGTACGCCCGCGCCATGCTGTAGGAGGCGGTGTCCACGTCAAGGGCGAAGGTCGAGAGGTTGTCGGTGGCAGCCGCGGTGAAGGGATTGACAGCAGGCTCCTCGGGCTGGGGCTGAGGCGCCGGCGGGGAGGCAGCGGGAGCCTCGGCCGCGGCGGCAGCGGGGGCCTCGGCCACGGTAGGCTCGGCGGCAACGAGCGGAGGGACCTGGGTGGCCGCGGGCGCCATGGTTGCCGCCGGGGCGCCACCGTTGGCAGCCGAGGGCGCCTGGGCTGCCGGGGCGCCGCCGCAGGCGGCGAGAAGGAGGGCCGGAATCAGCGCAACGATCAGGGCGATCCGGCGGGTCGCGAGCGTTTGCATCGCTCTACTCCTCGTGAGTGTCTGTTTGCCGATAGGCCGGGGAATCTGTCGCGCCCGCCCGGGGTCTGCAAGCGCGTTGCCAGCAAGACGCCCGGCGGGCAGCAGAAGTTCCAGCGGCGCTGGCGCTGCGCGCACCAGCGCACAGCGCCATCACCCCTCGGGGCGATACGCTCCCTCGATGAACCTTGTCTGAGGGCGCTCGCCGCACTCACTGGCAGCGCCGCTGCTTCCGGCACGATGGCGACAGGCTACCCGCGGCGCGGGAACCTGCTACAGCTCGCGGGCCGTCTCCTCCGCCAGTGAGCGCACAATCTGCGCTTGGGGCCGCTGGTCTGCCTGGTGTGGATGAGGCGGGCGCGGCTCAGTACGCCGCGCCCCCGCTGCCTCGATCCTACACCGTAGGAGCGACCGCCTGCCGGCGCGGGGCCAGCTGCGGCTGCGCGCCCTCCAGCTTCAGGCCACGTAGCCGCAGCGAGTTGCTGACTACGAAGACCGAGCTGAAGGCCATCGCCGCAGCCGCGTAGATCGGGCTCAACTGCCAGCCGAGCAGCGGGTAGAACACCCCCGCGGCCAGCGGGATGCCGATCACGTTGTAGATGAAGGCCCAGAACAGGTTCCAGCGGATCGTCCGCATCGTCGCCCGGCTGAGCCGGATGGCCTGGGGCACACTCCGCAGGTCGCCCCGCAACAGCGTCACGTCCGCCGTCTCCATCGCCACATCGGTGCCCGTGCCCATCGCGATGCCTACGTCGGCCTGGGCCAGGGCCGGCGCGTCGTTGATGCCGTCGCCGACCATCGCCACCACCCGGCCCTCACTCTGCACGCGCTTCACCTCGGCAGCCTTCATCTCCGGCAGCACCTCGGCGAGCACCTGCTCGGGCGCGAGCCCCACCTGCCGTCCGATCGCCTCGGCGGTGCGGCGGTTGTCGCCCGTCAGCATCAGCACCTGCATGCCCTGAGCCCTGAGCTCGGCGAGCGCCTCGGCCGATGAGGGCTTGACGGGATCGGCGATGCCGATCACCCCCACGGCCCGCCCGTCGGCGGCGACCACCACCGCGGTCTTCGCCTCGCCCTGCAGCCGCTCCACCGCCGCCTCTAACTCGCCCAGGGCGATGCCCTGTTCCGCCATCAGCCGCGGCGAGCCGATCAGCACGCGCCTGCCCTCCACCGTCGCCTGAACCCCATGGCCGGCGATGGCCGCGAACTCCTCCGGCCGCGCGACCGACAGCCCCCGCTCCTGGGCCGCCCGCACTACCGCCTCGCCCAGCGGGTGCTCGCTCCGGCTCTCAGCCGAGGCCGCGAGCCGGAGGATGGAGGATTGAGGGTCGAGAATCGAGTCTGCGGCTGTGGCTCCATCCGGGCTTGTACCAGCGGCATCCTCAACAACAATCACATCGGTCACCGCCGGCTGCCCCTGCGTGATCGTGCCTGTCTTATCGAAGATCACTGCGGTCAACTTGCCAGCCCGCTCTAGCGCCTCGGCGTTCTTGATCAGAATGCCGTGCTGGGCGCCGGTGCCCGTGCCGACCATGATCGCCGTGGGCGTGGCCAGACCAAGCGCGCAGGGGCAGGCGATCACCAGCACCGCCACCGCGAAGATCAGGGCCTGAGTCGCGTCGCCGGTGGTCAGCCACCAGGCCAGGAAGGTGACGAGCGCGATCGCGAGCACCGCCGGCACGAACACCGCGGAGATCTGGTCCACCAGCCGCTGCACCGGGGCCTTGGAGCCCTGGGCATCCTGCACCATGCGGATGATCTGGGCCAGCGCGGTCTCCTTGCCGACGCGGGTGGCGCGAAGCTGGAAGCTGCCGCTGCGGTTCAGGGTGGCGCCGATCACATTGTCGCCTACGCCCTTCTGCACCGGCATGCTCTCGCCGGTGAGCATACTCTCGTCGAGCGTCGATGAGCCCTGAGTGATCACCCCGTCTACCGGCACCTTCTCGCCGGGACGCACGATGACGATGTCGCCCACGCGCACCTGAGCCAAAGGCACGTCGGCCTCGACCCCACCGCGGAGCACGCGGGCGGTCTTGGGCTGCAGGCCCATCAGCGCCTTGATCGCGGCGCTGGTCTGGCTCTTGGCGCGGGCCTCGAGGAACTTGCCCACCAGAATCAGCGCGATGATCACCGCCGCCGTCTCGAAGTAGACGTGGCCGATCAGGCCGGAGAACAGCAGCCAGAGGCTAAAGAAATAGGCTGCCGACGAGCCGAGGGCGATCAGCGTGTCCATGTTGGCCGTGCGGGCCTTCAGCGCCTTCCAGGCGTGGATGTAGAAGTCGCGCCCGGAGTAGAACTGCACCGGCGTGGCCAGGGCCAGGAAGATCCAGTTGAGCAGGTCGTCGCGGGCGGCGACCATGGCCATCACCTCGTCCATGGAGGCACCGGGCATCTGGCGCATCATCTCGGCCCCGGCGCCGATGAGCCAAGGGGCGATCAAGCCGAAGTCGCGGGCCATCGAGAGCAGGAAGAGCGGCAGACCAAAGGCCACGGCCACGATCAGCTTGCGGCGCTTGTCGGCCAGCTCGGCGCGGCGGGCCAGCGTCTCGGCGTCCTCGCCCTCATCGGCGGCCTCCTCCGCGGCAGGGGCGATCACGCCATAGCCAGCCGCCTCGACGGCTGCGGTGAGCGTGCCGAGGTCGGCCATACCGGGGGCAAGCGTCACGCTGGCCCGCTCGGTGGCGAGGTTCACGCTGGCGTCGAGCACGCCGGGCGTCTTCTTGAGCGCCTTCTCCACCCGCATCACGCAGGAGGCGCAAGTCATCCCGCTGATCGGCAGCTCCAGCTGCTCGGTGATCACGCCGTAGCCGCTCTGCTCCACGGCGGCGACGAGCTGCTGGGGCTGCACCTGCTGAGGATCATAAATGACGGTGGCCTGCTCGCTGGCCAGGTTCACCTGGGCGCTCTCCACGCCGCCAACCTTCTTCAGAGCCTTCTCGACGCGGCTCGAGCAGGAGGCGCAGGTCATCCCCGTCACAGGAAAGGTAATCTGCTGCTGTGCCATTATCTCACTCTCTCACAAACCATTCTCTCCCCTCATGGTAACGCCATTCAGGGCGGCTGCCTACCCGCCAGATCGCCTATGGGCGCCAGTGCAATTTCAGGCGGCCTTTTGGCCATGTCGCCCGCCTCTCTGGCTTTGTGAGGTACGGACTACCGACTACAGACTACGTTGTACAGATGCTAGGCGTCAGCGCCGGGCCAGGCTGGCGAAATGGTAGCAGGGGCGATGCCGCGGCACCGCCCCTACCTTGCGCTCATAGCTCGGCAGCCTAGTTTGCCCGCTCGACCAGAGTGATCTCGCGGTAGCCCGCCGTGGTGATCGCGGCGATCACCGCCTCCGGCGTCACCTCAGGGGAGGCCTCAACAACAACGTCTTTGGTCTGCGGATCGGCCGTCACGGCGCTCACGCCCGGCAGCCTGGAGACAGCGTTGCGGATGGAGGCGGCGCAGCCGCCGCAGCTCATATCCTGAACTTTGAGGGTGTACATCAGCGATTTCCTTCGCTTCACAGATGGGCGAACACTCTGATCGTAGCGCGACCGGCGACCGATGCATACCCGCCATTTGGCCTATGCCCCATAGGCACAGTGGCGAACGGCTGGCACCATATCTGCTGGAAAGGCGGCAGTGGCCCCGCACAGGCGGCCGCCGCGAAGCGAGGGCGCCTTCACCCTCTTCAAGCAAAGGAGCGCGTGATGCATCAGCGAGAGCACGGGATGAGCCGGGAGATGGAGCGTTGTATTCAGGAGTGTCTGAACTGCCACAGCATCTGCACAAGCACGGTGATCCACTGCTTGGGCATAGGCGGCCAGCACGCCTCGCCGCAACATATCACCACCCTGCTCGACTGCGCTGAGATCTGCCAGACCAGCGCGAACTTTATGCTGCGCGACTCGCCCATCCACAGCCGCACCTGCGGCGTCTGCGCTGAGGCCTGCGAGCGCTGCGCCGTCGAGTGCGAGCAGATGGCGAACGGCGACCAGCAGATGCTCGCCTGCGCCGAGGCCTGCCGCCGCTGTGCCGAGAGTTGCCACCAGATGGCGCAGATGGCGTAGGTGGGCGTTCACCTGCGCGGTGAGCGGCACCTGCGCGCTGCGTGCCTTTGCAGAGGGCTCCGCCCCCTGCACCCCCGCTGGAAGTGACCTTCACCTGCGCGGTGAGCGGCACCTGGGCGCTGCGTGCCTCTGCAGGCGGGCTCCGCCCCCTGCACCCCCGCTGGAAGTGACCTTCACCTGCGCGGTGAGCGGCACCTGGGTGGTGCAAGCCTCTGCAGGCGGGCTCCGCCCCCTGCACCCCCGCCGGAGTGGGCGCTGCCCCCTCCGAACCACCCCTAA
>DAOUGF010000853.1:0-8701 GCA_034429295.1 Chloroflexaceae bacterium | reverse complement strand
GGCCCAGCCCATTCAGGTCGAACCGTTCAAACTCAGTGCGGCCCCTAATCCCGTGCGGGAACGACGCACCCACGCTGTCTTCGCCGCGGGTTTTGCGGGTCACCTCGCAGGCGCCCTCATCCACCGCTGCTAATTACCGCGTCCGTGCTTCCGCGATCACCTGCGCCACCTGCCGCTTCGCCTCCCGCTCCTGGCCCTCCGGCGGCGCTTCCCGCAGCAGCGCGGCGGCGAGCACGCTCCCCGCCCAAGTGCGAAAATCCTTGGCCGTGAAGGGCTGGCCCGTCGTCGCTCGCAGAAAGGCGTTCACATCCGATGAGCCAAGCGCCTGCCGCTCGCCGTGCTCGTCCAGATATTGGAACAGGTGCTGGCCCGGCAGGTCGCGGCAGCGCCGCACAATCTTCGCCAATCGCCTGTCGCTCAGGCTGACGCTGTGGCGCACTCCGCTCTTCCCGTTGAAGCTGAAGCGGATGGTGGCCGCATCAACCCGCACGTGTCCGTCGCGCATGGTCGTCAGCCCGTACGATTTGTTGTCGCGGGCATACTCGGGGTTGCCAACGCGGATGTGGGTGCGCTCGAGCAGCCGCACCACGGTGGCCAGCACCTTTTCCTGCGGCAGTCCCGAGAGCGCCAGGCAGCGCTCCAACTCTCTCCGCAGCCCCGGTAGTGCCTGCCCGAAGGCCAGCAGCCGCTCATATTTCGTCTGGTCCCGCACCTCGCGCCAGCGGGGGTGGTAACGGTACTGCTTGCGCCCCTTGGCGTCGCGCCCGGTGGCCTGCAGATGACCGTCGGCGCTCGCGCAGATCCAAACATCGCTCCAGGCTGGCGGGATGGCGAGCTTGCTGATGCGCTCCAGATCGGCTTGGCTCTTCAGTTCACGCCCATTCGCCGAAACATAGCGGAACTCGCCATCCACAAGCTCCCGCCCGATGCCTGGCTCGTCGAAATTGACATAACGAAGTCCGGCCGCAGCTGCTGCCTCATCGGGCGACGGCGCTTGCCCGCACTCCTCTAGCAACTCCCGCTCAACCTGACCCATGGGCTCCTCCGCAATTGCGTATGGCCCCGCCAATGCACAAGGTGTGCCAGGGCGGGGCAAGCGCCAAGGGCCGCGATCGACACTCTGTCGTAACTGCCTCAGGATATGCTTGGGGCGGGATGCATAACCTCCCTCACTGCCCGATCTCCGGCTCGCAATCCTATATCTACTCCCTGTCGGAGAGCATCTTCACCTGAGAGGTATCATGGACACCCCTCCCGGCATTAGCGCCCCCACGTAAGTGGCGCAGCATCGCTCGATTCCTTCGTGGCCAGTCCCTTCCCGAGTACGCGCTCACGATCTTCCTGATCGTGCTGCTGAGCCACGGCGTGGTCGGCCTCATTGGCCGCACGATGGTGCAGCGCCTAACGAAGGTCGATCAGGCCCTCGCCGGAGGTCTCGGCGAGCCCCAGGATCCGGGAGCCCCCGAGGATCCGTGGGAGGACCCGTGGGAGGAGCCCCCGCCCCCCGCCGCCGCCCACCAAGACATCGGCGCCGTCGGGCCCTCCGCCCACCAAGACATCGGCGCCATCGGGGCCGCCGCCTACGGCTACGCGTACGAACACCGCCGGGCCTCCGACAGCCACGCCGACGATCACGCGGACGCCGACGCGAACCAGCACGCCGACGATCACGCGGACGCCGACGCGAACCAGCACACCAACGCGGACCAGCACGCCCACGCGCACGCCGACGGTCACACGGACGCCGACGCGGACCAGCACGCCCACGCGCACGCCGACGCCGACGCGCACCCTCACGCCGACGCGCACGCCGACAGCGACGCCGCCCGTTCAGATGTGCACGGTGCCGAAGCTCGTTGACCGGAGCATTTTGGAGTACACATCGGTGTGGCGCAATGCCGGGTTCACTGGTAACATTAATGCCAGTGGCACGGGATGGACGGTAAAGAGCCAGTCGCTCACGCCCAACACGACTGTGCCCTGCTCCTCCTCTATCTCTGTCACCCTCGGCTGGTAGCGCACAAACTTGCTCGCAGTTGGGAGCACAAGGCGGCGATGTTCTCGCCGCCTTGTGCTATGCTTTGGCCATACGGGCCAAATTGCTGTTTCCTGTAATCTTCTTGGCTATGTCGGCCGGCTTTCTGGCGAAGCTCTAACTGCCGCCTTGCTCAAAGCTGCTGACTTGGAAGCGATCGCGGCGGCAGCCGCGACTCACGCCTGTGAGGCCTTCGCAGCCCAGGCCTGCGCTGTGCGCCTGCTGAACACCAGCGACGCCACGCTCGACAGGCTCTACAGCTCCGGCCTGACGCCAGCCACCCAGGAGCGTTTTCGGCGTATGGCCCTGACGGCCACAAACCCCGTGGCCGCTGCTGCTCGCACGGGCAGTCCACTCTTCTTCTCGAGCCTCGCCGAGCTCGTCGGGGAGTATCCACAGTTCGCGGCCACCCTTGCCGCCCTTGGCCTGCAGGCTTTTGCCGCCTTGGCCTTAGCGTTCGCGGCAAGACTCTGGGCACGCTCGATATCGCCTTTACCGAGCCTCATCCCTTTGATGAGCAGAGCCGCGCGCTGCTGGTGGCTATAGTCGGCCTGTGCGCGCTTGCTCTCGAGCGGGCGCAGCTTGCCGCCGCAGCCGTCGCAACTCGGGCTCACGACCGCTTTATCGCTGTGGCCGCCCACGACCTGCGGAATCCGCTGACGGTGCTGCTCGGCCAAGCCCAGATGCTCAAGCGCCGGCTCCAGAGCGAGGGTGCAAGGGAGCATTGCTCCCTTGCCGCCCGCATAATCGTGCAGCAGTCCACCCGCTTGAGCCGCATGATCAATGCGCTGCTCGATCTTTCCCGGATCAAGGAGCGGCAGCTGATTCTGGCCCGCGAGCCTGTCGAGCTGCAGGAGCTGGTCGAGCGGGTCGTCGCCGAGCAGCAGGCTGCCACCCGCCGCCATCAGATCAGCGTCGCCGGTGAGCCTGGCCCCTATGTTGTGCTCGGCGATCCCATGCGACTCGAGCAAGTCTTTCACAACCTGGTCGGCAACGCGGCGCGCTATAGCCCGGCTGGCGGCCGCGTTGCTCGGTCGCAGGGCCGATCCGCGGGCTGATCCGTCGTGCTAAGGTAGCGCCATGCGCAGCTTTCTCGACAACCAGCTTTCCCTCGCGGAGCTGATCTGCTCGGCTCGGAGCCTGGGCCTGTGCGCGCCATCCATGGCCGTAGTGTGCCCAGAATCCAGGCGCCGGTAGCGGCGCTGCGTAAGCGAGGCAACTTTCGGCCGTGGGTGCGATCGCCCACGGCCTTGCTGTATCTAGGGCCGGGGCCGCGCTCACGGCGCAAGCACAGGAGAGGAACTATGTCGAACGAAGCCCCCGGCCGTCTGCCCCAAGCCCGTGTTAGCCAGACCCCGCAGCTCGACGAGCGCCGGGCTCTGGTGATGTCGCTGCAGGCTCTGCTCAACCCCGCGATGCTGCAGGTTGTCGCCGCGCTCTACGGTCGCGAGCGCAGCCTCGCTGAGCTAGCCGAGGAGCTCGGCCTGCAGCCGTCGGTTGGCCACGGCCCCATCGGGCGGCTGGCCTTTCTGGAGCTCGTGAGCGTCCGTAGCGAGGGCGGGCAGCTGCTCTGCCGCCTGAACATGGAGCGGCTGCGCACGCTGAACGGCGCCCTCCAGCGCCTGAGCCGCGATCTTTTCGCCGATGACAAGCGCAACCCCGTTGTCGATGAGGCCGAGGGCTTCAGCGACAAGGAGCGGCGCATCCTGCGGGCCTACCTGAAGGGCGAGCGCCTCGTTGAGATTCCCGTGCAGCAGGCTCACTTGCGGGTGGTGCTGCGCTGGCTCGCCGAGCGGTTCGAGCCGGGCCGCAGCTATCCCGAGCGCGAGGTCAATGAGCTGCTCAAGCGCTACCACCCCGACTTTGCCACCCTACGCCGCCACCTGATCGACTTCCGCTTTATGGAGCGTGCTCACGACCACTACTGGCGGTTGCCGTAGGCGAGTGAAGGGGTAGTCGCAGGCGGGAGCCACAACCGCGGCTCGAAATGTTCAGCATTGGCTACGCCAATACTTCGGCCTATCTGTCCTGCTTCGTGAGGTTGGCACAGAGCTGTAGATCTACCACCCCCCAAGCTTCAGGCTTGGGGGGCGGCTAGGGGCGGCTTGGATGCACCGGTGTGCCAACCTTACGAAGCAGCACACCTATCGCTTACACCACCACCGTCTCCTGGTACACCCCGAACACCTCCCGCAGCACGTCGCACATCTCGCCGACAGTGCAATAGGCCCGCACGCAGTTCAGGATGGCCGGCATGGTGTTCTCGTCGCCTTGGGCGGCCGCCCTCAGCTCGGCGAGGCGCTGCTGGGCCAGGACGTTATCGCGCTCGCGGCGTACCCTGTTCAGCCGCTCCAGATGCTTGCGCTCGCCCTCGGGGTCCATCTCGAGGATCGGGATCTCCAGGGGCGCATCAACCTTGTGCACATTCACGCCCACGATCTCCCGCTCGCCGTTGTCGATCTCCTGCTGGTAGCGGTATGCGGCGTCGGCGATCTCTTGCTGGAAGTAGCCGTTGCGGATGGCCGCGATCACCCCGCCCTGCTGCTCGATCGCCGCGAAGTAGGCGTTCACCTCCTGCTCCATCCTGTCGGTCAGCGCCTCCACAAAGTAGCTGCCGCCCAGCGGGTCCACGGTGTTTGTCACTCCGCTTTCGCTGGCGATCACCTGCTGGGTCCGTAGAGCGATCGTCACGGCCTTCTCGGAGGGTAGCGCCAGCGCCTCGTCCATCGAGTTCGTGTGCAGGCTCTGTGTACCTCCGAGCACCGCGGCGAGGGCCTGGATGGTCGTGCGCACAATGTTGACCTCGGGCTGCTGGGCCGTGAGCGAGCAGCCGGCGGTCTGCGTATGGAAGCGCATCCACCAGGAGCGCTCGTTCTTCGCTCCGTAGGTCTCGCGCATCAGGCGAGCCCAAATGCGCCGGGCCGCCCGGTACTTCGCGATCTCCTCGAAGAAATCGTTGTGGGCGTTGAAGAAGAAGGAGATCCGCGGCGCAAACTCGTCCACGTTCAGCCCGCGGGCGATGCATGCCTCCACATAGGCCCGCCCGTCGGCCAGGGTGAAGGCCAGCTCCTGGGCGGCCGTGCTGCCCGCCTCGCGGATATGGTAGCCGCTCACGGAGATCGGGTTCCACTGCGGCACATGCCGGGAGCCGAACTCCACCGTGTCCACCACCAGCCGCATGCTTGGCTCGGGTGGGAAAATATACTCGTTCTGCGCGATGTACTCTTTGAGGATATCGTTCTGGATTGTGCCGCGCAGCTTCGTCCACGGGATGCCCCGCCGCTCGGCCACCACTAGATACATCGCCCAGATGATCGCCGCTGGCGAGTTGATCGTCATCGAGGTGGAGACCTGGTCGAGCGGGATGCCGTCGAGCAGGATCTCCATGTCGGCCAGCGACGAGACCGCCACGCCGCACTTGCCGAACTCGCCCTCGACAAGCGGGTGATCGGTGTCGCGGCCGTACAATGTGGGCATATCAAAAGCGATCGAGAGCCCGGTCTGCCCGTGGTCGAGCAGGTAGCGGAAGCGCGCGTTAGTCTCCTCGGCGGTGCCGAAGCCGGCGAACATGCGCATCGTCCAGAGCTTGCCGCGGTAGCCGGTGGGGTGGATGCCGCGGGTGTAGGGGTACTCGCCGGGATGGGCGATGTCGCGCAGATAGTCGTTGCCCTGCAGGTCCAGGGGTGTGTAGAGGCGCTCGACCGGAGCGCCGCTTGTGGTCATGAAGCGCGTCGCTCGCTCCGGCGTCTTCTGGAGCGCCGGCCAGAGCGTCTGCTGCTCCCAGCGCTCCTGGGCTGCCTGCACCTGCTCCTTCGTCTTGAACATCGTTGTTCCTCCGATAGGTTGGCTTGCTCACTATCGCTCGCAACAAGGTGATGCCTACGACATCGCTAGGCGCCACCCTGTCACCCCTTCACGCTTTCGTCCTCCTTCCGCATTGTAGCACGGCCGGCCCCGGCGGCCCGTGCGGCGGGCGCGAGCGAGCGGGCCAGCGCCACGGCCCGCACTTCGCGGGCGCCGGCCGCCCGCAACGCATCGGCGCAGGCTGCGAGTGTGGCGCCCGTAGTAAGCACATCGTCCACCAGGATCACCCGTGCGGGCGGCGGCTCGCTCGCCCGCCAGACGAAGGCTCCGACAACATTGCCGAGCCGCTCGCGCCTGCTGAGGCCCGCCTGGTGGCCCGTGTCGCGGGCGCGGGCGAGGCCATCGGCCCGCATGGGCAGCCGCCAGCGCGCTGCCAAGCGCCGCGCCAGTTCCTCGCTCTGGTTGAAGCCCCGCTCGGCGAGGCGGCCCGCGTGCAGCGGCACCGGCACCAGCGCGTCGCCCACCGGCGGGTTTGCCAGAGCGTCGGCCAGAGCATCGGCCAGCGCCCCCGCGACCCGCCGCTTGCGCCGGTATTTCAGGGCGTGCACCGCCCGCCGCACCGGCCGCTCATAGAGCCAGGCCACTGTCATCGCCTCGAGTCCTGCCGTGGTCTCATCCGGCGGATAGGGGCGCAGCTCGCGCCGGCACGCGCCGCAGAACAGCGCCCCCGGCCGCCCGCAGGCCGCGCAGCGCTCGGGAAAGAACAGATCGAGCAGCCAGCCCAGCAGTTGTTGGATTGCCATCGCCGATCCTCCTTGAACAATACACCGCGCCGCGGGCCAGGAGGATACGACAGTGGCTCGTAATATCGCGGGGAGCCTCGTCGCTATAATCGTGTGCGGGGCGCCGGCGGGCCGCTCGTCGAGCCCCAGCTAACATCCGCAACCCAACCCCAACCTCCCATGCGCCTGCTCGTCGCCGACGATGACCTGACCTGCCGCGAGATCGCCTACCACCTGCTCACCCGCGCCGGCCACGCCGTTACCCTTGTGGCCGACGGCGCTGCGGCTCGCGACGCCCTGCTTCACGCGCCCTTCGCGGCGGCCTTCCTCGACCTGCAGATGCCCGTGCTGGACGGCGCGGAAGTGGCCCAAGCGATCCGCGCCGCCCTGCCGGCCAACCGGCGCCCGCGCCTGATCGCTCTCAGCGCCGCGACGGATCCCGGCGACGAGGCGCGATTCGCCGCCCTCGGCTTCGATGCCTGCCTCGGCAAGCCCATCCGCGCGGCCGCGCTCCTCGCCGCCCTCGATGCGGGGACGGCTGCGGCAGCGCCGATCGTCGCGCCTGCCATCGTCCCGCCCGGCAGCGCCTGCCCTCTGCCTCTGCCCCTCGCCCCGCCCGATCCCACCGATATGGCTCAGGTCGCTGCCTACGCCCGCGCACTCATAGGCTCGCCGGCTGCGCTGGAGCAGCCGCAGTTGGCCGGGCTCTGCGCCCGCCTCGCCGCGGCAGCCGCCAATGGGGAGCGCGCGTCTGTCGCAGAGCTGCTCGCCGCGCTCCAAGCGCTCTGAACATGCCACCCCTTAGCGAGCGTGCTATAATTGGCCCGCTACCGCGTCAGCTCGCTCAGCAGAAGGGTTCCAGATGCCGTTCGGCGCGCACATGTCGATCTCCGGCGGGCTCGCAAAATCGTTTGCACGTGGCCTCCAAGTTGGCTGCGAGGCCATCCAGATCTTTACGAAGAGCGACCGCCAGTGGGCCGCCAAGCCCCTGCTCCCTGAGGATATCGCCGCCTTTAAAGCTGAGCAGGAGCGGAGCGGAATCAACCACGTCGTGGTCCACGACTCCTACCTGATCAACCTCGCCGCCCCTAGCGACGCGCTCTGGCAGAAGTCGATCGACGCCTTCGGCCACGAGCTCGAGCGCTGCGCCGCCCTCGGCATTCCCTACATCGTCACCCATCCCGGCGCCCACACCGGCAGCGGCGAAGAGGCGGGCCTGGAGCGCGAGGCCGCGGCGCTGAACCAGCTCTTCGAGGCCGGCGTCGGCGGCGATACCATGGTCCTGCTGGAGACGACCGCCGGCCAGGGGACCTGTCTTGGCAATCGCTTCGAGCATCTCGCTCGCCTCTTCGAGCTGGTGCCGCACCACGAGCGCCTGGGTGTCTGTGTGGACACCTGCCACATCTTCGCCGCCGGCTACGATATTCGCACCCCCGAGACCTACGCCGCCACCTTTGCTGAGCTGGATCGGGTGGTGGGCCTCGAGCGAGTGCGCTGCCTCCACCTCAACGACTCACAGAAGGGCCTCGGCAGTCGCGTGGATCGTCACACCCACATCGGCCAGGGCGAGATCGGGCTCGAGGCGTTCCGCCTGCTCGTCAACGACCCGCGCTTCAAGGGTATCCCGAAGATCATCGAGACGCCTAAGGGGGACGATATGGCGGAGGATGTGACCAACCTGACCCTGCTCCGCTCGCTCGTGGCGCCCACCGCCGGGTAGCCCGAACATCCCAGAAGCCCGCCCTTGTTGCAGGAGAAGAGTTATGGCACGGGCACGCAGTCTGCTCTGGATCGGCGTCACCGCCGCGATCATCTATCTCTTCTGGCGCTGGCGCAGCCAGCAGGCCGGCGAGCCGGGGCTGATCCCCAGCCCCACTCTCCCCAACACGCCCTCGCCCGACGTAGGGCCAAGGGCGCCCGAGCCGCCCGAAACTCCCGCGCCCCCAGCGCCCCCCGAGCCCCCTGCCGCCGCCGCTGTGGCCGTGCGCGAGCGCGCGGTGGGCGCAGCTGAGCCCATCGAGGTCGAGCCGCCAGCCTCTGAGTCTCAGGAGCAGGAGGCCCCGGCCGAGGCCGAGCCGCC
>DAOUGF010000852.1:0-11525 GCA_034429295.1 Chloroflexaceae bacterium | reverse complement strand
GCGGTCGGCTCGGCTGCCGGGGCAGCGGTCGGCTCGGCTGCCGGGGCAGCGGTCGGCTCGGCTGCCGGGGCAGCGGTCGGCTCGGCTGCCGGGGCACTCGTGGGGCTCTGTGCGGCGCCGCCGCCACAAGCCGCGAGGATCGGGATGAGCAGCGCGAAGAGCAGGACCGTGGCGGCCGTGCTGCGCCAGTTCGCGATTGACATCTACACGTCTCCTTGAAGCGTCTGTCTTCCTGTCACCGGGGTGTCTGCTGCGATTCTCTTGAATGCCGAATGGTCGATAGGCCCCTCCTTAGGGCGCAAGAAAACGCCCTCGCTCCGGAAATACGGAAAGTGCCACACGACGCCCCGCCAAGGGTCAACTCTTGGCTTATGGTTCGCCGGGCACAGATGGTGTTGTCCGGGTAAAATGCGCGAGCGCTGCGGGGTACTGGCACCACGTTGTGCCTCGCTCATGCCGTGGAAAGCTTCGCAACTGGCTGGGGTGAAGGGTTGGATGGACCTTAAGCAGGACGCAGAAATCCTACCACGGCCCGATGCGGCTGTCAAGTTTGTTAACCAAAGCGGCGCTTATACAAAGACCATACCATCAGCCGTAATCGAACTGTAAAGCAGACACAAAAGAAAGACGTGGAGTGCCCCCCCAGGCCTCCACGTCTTTCTCTCTCCAGGCGCACGTTACTGTGCCATATTAATCCAACCTCCCTCCTCATCGCATCAGGGAGATCAGGTATTTTTCGGCCGAGCCGCAGGGCGACCCGAACATCCAATCTACGGTTGACAGTACAATCTTGCTTTTTTACAAGCTTTACAATCTTAACATTTTATACATTCTTGAGAGAAGGTCCTTACCCCACCACCTCACTGCTCAGGGAGGTGAGGGCCCTCAGCGCCCCCAAACGCGGCAGGGCTGCTCAGCGAAGGATGCTCAGGGCGGCGACGATAAAGAGCCCCTGCACGGCCACCGATGCCAACTGCAGCAGCCGGGCCCCCAACGGCTCGCGCCGGTAGAAGGTGAGGCCGAGGCCGACGTTCAGCAGGCCGACGGCGGCGCCCGCGAGGGGCAGGAACAGGATCTGATGGCGCGGCACCAAAGCCGCGACCTCGCCCACCGCGTCGGCCCGCAGGTCCACCAACTCCGGCAGGCCGGGATAGATGGTCATTAGCCCGCCGAGCAGCGCCAGGTTGAGCAGGACGGCAATAAAGAGGGAGCGCCGCACCAGCAGGTCGTCCCAGAAGGCGTAGAAGAAGGCCTGGCCCACCTCGACGCCGGGCGCGAGCTGCTGAATGGCACCGAGCCGCCGACGTTGCTCCAGATCCTGCACGAAGCTATCGGTCTCCTGGGGCGAGATCGCGTAGGAGTCGGCGGTGGTATGCAGCACTAGCGCCCGATGCAGCGGCACAGTGGTGAAGCGATGTACGATGCGCCCCTCGGGCAAGCGCACGCGCCCGTGGTAGTAGCCCACGCTGCGCAGCCGGTCGGCGAGCCTGACAGGGGCCCTGACCCCATTCTCCACGCTCTCGATCTGCTGAAGCGGCACCACAGCTCGGTTGCCGAGCCAGTTGATGTAGAGGCCGTTCCGATCTATGGCGTAGGAGAGGGTCAGCGTCGCCGCCACGCGGTAGAGCAGGGTGCCCGCCAGGAAGAGCAGGGCGATACAGGCGAGGAGTTGGGCGAAGAGGGCGCTACTGATCGGCCAGCCCTCGGGGGGGCCCGTCAGGGCCGCGCCGATCCGCACCAGCAGGTAGCCGGCGCCAGCCGCCGCGGCGACTGTCGCGGCAATCGCGGCCCACAGGAGCCCGGAGGGCTGAGGTTTCCAGCGTCGCATAGAGGATTGCAGATGGCAGATCGCAGATTGCAGATCGACCGCACCGGCGGCCAGCACAATCTGCAATCTGCGATCTGCAATCTGCGGTTACGGCGTGCCGGTCGCCGTGGGCGTCGGGGTGCCTTCAGCGGGCGCCTCAGGCGTCAGGGTAGGCGCCGGCGTCTCCGTCGGGACTGCCGTGGGCGGGCCGGGCGCATAGACGGGCGTCGCGGAGGGAACCGGCAGCTGCGGCAGGGAGGTGGCGGTAGCCGTGGGCTCCGGGAAGCGCTGCACGCCAATGGTCGCCCGCTGCTCCGCGACCCAGGCGTCGAGGGCCTCGGTGCGGGCCTCGCGCAGCTGGTCTTCCTCGCTCGGCACATCGCGGCTTGTCACCTCGATGATGTGCCAGCCGAACTGCGTGCGGATCGGGTCGCTGATCGTGTTCGGCTCCAGGGCGAACGCCGCCTCCACAAGCTCGGGCGGGTAGATGGAGCCGTTGCTCGCCGAGCCGGTCACGTCGAAGGAGCCAAGGTCGCCGCCGATATCCTTCGAGCCGGGATCGTCCGACTGGCCGGCCGCCACTGCCGCGAAGTCGGCCCCGCCCCGCAGCTCGGCCGCGATCGCCTCGGCCTCGGCCCTGGCCTCCTCGAAGGCGGCGTCGATCTGCTCCTGCGTCGCATCGGCCGGCGGGGTGACAGCCACAAGCACCTGGCGCGCGCTGACCCGCTCGGGCTCGTCGCTGTACTCAAAGCCCTCTGCGGACACCAGATGCTCCTGCACCTTGGTGTTGATCACCTGCTCGCGGTACTGATCGTTGAGCGCAGCGCGGAAATCCTCCTCCGTCAGGTCAGGGTCCTCGCCGACAGCGGCCAACTCCAGCTGGTAGCGCCGGTAGATCTCGTCGATAATCTGGTCGCTCTGGGTGGCGGCCTCGGCGGGGGCAGGGGTGGGCTCCGGCGTCTCGGTGGGGGCAGGCGTCGCTGTGGGCAACGGTGTTGCCGTGGGGCCGCCCGGCGTGGGCGTGAGCGTGGCGGTGGGCGTCACGGTTGCCGTGGCTGCCGGGTCAGTTGTCGGCTCAGCCGTGGCGGTGGATGTGACGGGCGGGATCGGCGGCGGCAGGAAGATCAGGCCAAGGTCGCCGACCATGGCCTGGTTCACCTCGTCCTGATTCACCGTGATGCCCAAGCTCGCGGCGCCCTGCTCCTTCACCTGGCGCGTCACCCATTG
Source organism: Chloroflexaceae bacterium (assembly GCA_034429295.1). Taxonomy (GTDB): domain Bacteria; phylum Chloroflexota; class Chloroflexia; order Chloroflexales; family Chloroflexaceae; genus OHK40. Next base: position 8,491 of record DAOUGF010000852.1, on the reverse strand, counting down.
ATCGATCACCGTATCGTCCACCGGCGCGCTGCGGATAGCCTCGATCTGGTTGTCGATCGTGGCGCTCCGGCCCTGGAACTGCTGGGTGAACTGGGTGTTGGCGCCGAAGAGGGCGACCAACTGAAAATTCTGGACGATCTCGCGGGCGTAGGCGTTCTTCCGCTCGGCCCAGTAATCGCGCCGCGAGAGCGAGGCGCTGCCCACCCGGGCCACGGCCTGGCTCGGCTGCCAAACCTGGGTGATCAACAGGCCGATGATCACCGAGAGCAGGGCGAGGGCGATGGCTGCGCCTGTGACGAGCCAGACGATCCGCTGGCGCTGCTCCTCCTGGAGCCGCCGCGCGGCGACGCGCCGTGGCGCGTTTGGATTGCCGACAGGGCGAGGCGGCTGAGGCCGGCCACTGCTCGGGCGCGGGTTCTTCGGTGTCTCAGACATTGCACAAAGCGCAACAGTGAGCGGAACGCGGGGGCTTGCGCCCCCTGACTCCGCTCAACCTGTTTGACATAGAAAGATGGATGCTGCGCACTAGAATGGGATATCCTCGTCGCCGATGTCGGGCATCGAGGGGGGTTGATAGCTGCTGCGCTGCTGGCGCGGCGTATCTCGCGGCGGCCCATATTCGTCATCACGGCTGGGGCGCGCCTCGCGGCTATCGAGAATGATCATGTCGTTGGCGATCATCTCGGTCTTATAGCGCGTCTGGCCGCTCTGCGGATCTTCCCAGGAGCGCGTCTGCAGGCGCCCCTCAAGATAGACACGGGTACCTTTGGTGAGATACTGGCTGCAGATCTCGGCGAGCTTGTTCCACGCCACGACACTGAACCACTCAGTCTCCTCGTGGGAGTCGCCGTTGCTGTCACGCCACTGCCTACCCACTGCGACGCGAAACGTCGTCACCGGGCTACCGGAGCTGGTATAGCGACTCTCGGGGTCGGCGCCGAGGCGGCCGATGATCATGACTTTGTTCAGATCCCGTGCCATAGCCTGCTCGCTTCGCTCGCCGCGCTACGCCTCTTCTTTATCGGCCACGACTTCGCTCGTCTCGCTCGTCTCGGCGGCGGCCGGGGCGGCACCCTGAGAGGCGCCCTTATGCTCAACCAGCGTGATCAGGTGGCGCAGGATTGTATCGGTGAGCTTGATCGTGCGCTCGACCTCAACCACCTTGGCGGCGCTGATGCTCAAGTTGATCAGCACGTAGTACCCCTCGGTGAAGCTGCGGCGGCTCGCCTCGCCGCTGACATACTCACGGATGGGGTAGGCGAGCTTGCGGCGGCCCCAAGGCGGACCGTGATTGACGGCGGTCACCTCGCCGCCGTTGCTCTCCACCACAGCCCTGATCCGCTCCACCGTCCCGTTCACGCCCTCCTCGGTGGCGGCGAGGGGGCTGATAATCAACATTAACTCGTAGTCACGACGACGCTCGCGCACTGGTTCCTCCTCCGGTGATGTCCCGCTCGTCAGCTGCGCCCGGCTGCGCGATCCGGACGGCGCGGCGGAACAGAAAGCACATGTTCGCCGCGCTTTGTAGCGCGGCGGCTTCTCCATACCATCGCGGGATTATAGCACGGCTGCCCATATGCCGCAAACGGCTCGGCTTTCCGGCCCAAGGCGCTCTATGCCCCACTTGTTTTGTCGGGGTGTGCAGAGGGGCGCTTGCCCTTTAGAAATCTCTCGGTAGACCCGTAGGGCCGAAGCATTCGCCTGGGACACCAGGCGTACCGCACGTGCGACTTGGGGCGAATACTTCGGCCGTACGTCCCGAGCGACACAGGTATGTAGTTCAATATTAGTGGTACGGACATGGGCCAACGCCCCGCCGCCCAGAGCGCAGGGGCGGCGGACGCAGTGGCGCGAAGCGCTTGCGCCCCGCAAACGCTGCCTATGCCCCGTTTTCCAACCCGGCCAGCCACCAGGAGCGGGTGAGGAACATCAGGAGGCCATAGATCAGGCAGATGGCGAGCATCACCGCATCCGACCTGCCGATGGCCCAGCGGCGCCGCGGCCGCACCAGGTGCAGGCTGGCCCAGAAGAGCAGCAGGCCCCCGGCGCCATAGAGTATCACGGTGGCGCGGTAGAGCGGCAGGGCCACCCGCTCGCCCTGTACCTCGGCGATCACGCCTTGGGTGAGCAGGCTCAGGGCCGCCACCGGCCGCAGTGTCTCGGCCGAGACCACCTCAGGCGGGCGGGTGTGGGCCAGGGCCGAGGCCGCGGCCGAGAGCGGGTTGGCCGCCACATAGCTCGGCGGCGCGGGCTCCATGCCGTGGGTCAGGCTCCAGAAGTTCGCCGCAAGCAGCGTCCCCCCCACCAGCGCAACCAGCAGCGCGTAGCAGAGCAGCGTGGCCGTATAGGTCTGTCGCGCCGCCGCCGAGCAGAACAGCCCCAGCATCGCCCCGGCCGCCGCCGTCGCCAGCACCACCGCCACCACCCGGGTGATGTCGGCCGCAGTGACGCCGCCGAACATCACCACCACGCTGAAGAGTGGCAGCGCGGCCAGTAGCAGCAATAGCACAAACGCCAGCCCCGTGAGCAGCTTGCCCATCAGCAGTTGGGCCGGTGTGACTGGCGTGGCCATGAGCAGATCATAGGTGCGGCGCTCGTACTCCGCGCTGATGCTGTTGACCGTTGTCGCCGGCGCGAGGAAGATCGTAAGCCCCTGCACGGCGAGGGTCAGCCCAATGAAGACCGCCTGCCCCACTTGGGCGCTGAAGATCGGCGGCCCACTGCCGAGCTGCTCGGTGACGGCACCGTACACCAGGCGCATGGCGATCAACCCGAGGCCCACATACAGCGTGATCAGCAGCGCCGCCCGGCTGCCCCGCAGCATGGCCCGCAGCTCCTTCAGCACGATCGGCGTCAGCCTAACCATACCGCCTCATAGTTCATCACAGAGAGCACAGCGCAGACTATCGGCCTTGCCATATAGGCTGACACGACGAACTGAAGGATGCGCCGCTAGGCTCCCGTACATCGCTGCCTCATCTCGGGTTACTGGCGCGAGCCTGCTCACGGCCGCCGAGCCGCCCACTCCGTTCATGCCTCTGCGCCCTCCATGTCGCTGTGTGACTGCGCTACGGCAGCTCGCCCCGCAGCGTGGCGTCGGCGAAAACGCAGCCCGCCTGCTCGATCTGCCCGCTCAGCCGCGCCCGCAGCCTGCCGCCCTGCACAAAGGCTCCCGCATTGCCCAGGGTGATGGTGCCTGGCCCGTCGAAGTTGAACTCGACCCACTCCTCTGTCGGCCAGCTGTAGAGCTCGGTGGTGACGCCGGCGCTCGGCCAGGGCCGCTCGCTCTGCAGGTCCAAGGCGAGATCGCTCACACGGAGCGCACCGAGCTCAGGCGGCAGCGCCAGCGTGATCGTCAGCGGCGCCGGCGCCGCCTGCAGGCCTAGACCCTGCGGGCCCGTGCAGGTGGAGCGGAGCTGCTCCTCCTGGGCGATCTGCATCCAGCCGGCCGGCAGGAAGACCGGCCCGCTGCCGCTGAGTTGCGGTCGTGCGACGAGCAGGCTAACCTGTTGTATCGCGGCGCCCGGCGCGGCGACGTTCAGCGGCAGCGGGCTCTCGCTCAGCCAGGCAAAGAGGAGCGGGCCGGGCGCTTCGCCCGCCTGGCTTGGGGCGAGAGCGGCGTTGATCAGCGCCTCCCGCAGCAGTAAGCGCCGTTCCGGGGCGCTGCCTGGGGCGCTGCCGGCGGCCAACTCCTCGCCAAGGACAAGGCGGCTGATCGGGGCGGCTGCCTCTGGCCGCGGCGTGCCGAGCGGAACCGGAGGCGGCCAGGTGGCCGTAGCCTCGTCGCCGGGCTCAAGATCGCCAAGATTCACCACGCGCCCCGCATAGACCACGCTCACATCCTGCAGCAACTGGCCCGTGGTGTTCCGCACCCGGGCCGTGATCCTGTCGGAGGCGACGGTGAGCTCGGCGTCGAGGGCGGGGAACTCCACCAGGGCTTCGGCGTGGACGCCCTGCAGGCGCCAGCGGTTCACCTCCAGTTGCAGATCCCCGCCCTCCTGGGCCAGCGTCCCTGCGGCGCCCTCGATCGCACCAAAGCGGGCGCTGGAGGGCATCAGCGGGCGCACCACGGCGTCGCCGCCCACAGCCACGGAGAAGACCTCGTCGCGAGGGGTGAGCAACCCCAGACCGGCGAGGGCCCTGGCCGTCTCCCCGTCGATCTGCTCGACCAGCGCGGCCTGGCTGACGATCCGCTGGTCGGCGCGGCTGGCCACGGCCATACCGACAGTAATGGCGCCTACGCCGAGAGCAAAGGCGGGCAGGACGACCCAGCCAAGCTCCTGCCGGTCGAGGCGATGGAGCAGCAGCGCCATGCCCGGCCCGACCAGGATGGCGTAGATGGCGAGGAGCAGGAAGAGCGGCTGCGCGTTCGGCAGGCTGATCGGCGGCAGATTGCCCAGGGCGCCGGAGAGGATCTGGGCCTGAATGCCTGCGGCGTCGTTGTCGCGCCCCAGCGTAGTGTAGATGCGAACAGGGCGCAGCAGCCGGTCCCAGAACGCAGGGGCCCCTTCCCAGTCCTGAAGCGCCTGGAGGCCAGGGTCGAAGGCGAGCTGCGTCACCCGGCCGGCGCCGACATCCTGCTGCACCCAGAGCGGCGCGGCGCTAGATCCGAAGCTGCTCGCCCCGGGCGCTGCCGTGAGCGCCACCCCTTCGAGGGCGGAAGGAGGAGACGTCTCAGCGTAGGCGCCAAGCTCATCGGGATCGAGGGCCGTGGTCGGGCCGACCTCGACGAGGCGCAGGGCGGGCGGGAGCTCCGCCAGCGTGGTTGCCGCCCCTGGCCCGCCGCCGAGGATCAGGTGGCCGCCGCCCCGCACCCAAGCGAGCAGCGCGTCCTGCTGCGCCGGAGCGAGGTTCTCTGCCGGCAGGTCGTTCAGCAGCAGCAGCGAGAAGCTCGAGAGCCCCGCCGGCCTGTCGGGCAGTTGGGCCGGCGCGAGGGTGAAGGGCAAAAACGGCAGCGCCGTGAGATCCTGGCGGCGCGGCAGCGCAAGGGTGAGCGGCCGGTCGGAGACCAGGCCGAGGATGCGCTCGCCCTCGCGGGGCCGCACCGGCACCCGCTGCTCGGCCAGCGTAGCGCCGTCCCGCTCCAGGGTCACCACGAGCTCGCGGGCCTGGCGATCCATGGCCGCATAGAGGATCAGGCTCAGCTCGCCGGCACCGGGTAGCTCCACTCTGACGCTGTTGCGGGCGCGAGCGCCTGGCAGCGTGGCGGCCACCGTGACGGTGGTGGCGGGGCCGTCGTTGCGTAGTACAATGGAGAGCGGCAGCCAACGATCGGGCGCGTAGTTCCCCTCGAGGGCCGGCGTCACCTCCATCGTCACGCCGCCTTGGGCGGCGGCCGGCGGCGTAACGCCAGGGAGCATGAGGCCAAAGGCGACGATCAGAAGAACGACAAGCGGTGGTGCGGCGTGGCGCGGCTGGGCGACAGGCTTGCTCAAGTTGGTTCCCACGCTCTCGCAGCGACAATCCTGCGCCTATTGTAGCAGACAGCGCCCATGCCCCGCACCCTCACCGAGCTGACCCCCGGCCGCCGCGCGCTGCTAGCCGCCCTTATCTGCGCCACGGCGGCCTGGATGGCCGGGCCCGCCGCACGTCTCCCTGTGGCTATGGCCCTCCTCGGGCTGGCCCCCGGCTATCTGCTCGAGCGCGCCCTTCCTGGGCCTCCTCCCCATCCTCTGGCGAGATTCGCCCTCTGGATCGCCTGCAGCTTCAGCCTGGTGGCCCTGCTCTACCAGTGGCTCTGGCCTTTCCGTCTGCCGCTCTCGGATGGCGCCCTTGCGACACTCGCCGTGCTCCTTGCCCTTGCGGCCCTCGCAGCGGCCTGGCTCGACTTGGGTGCCAACCACAGACTACGGACTACGGACTACGGACTACGGGCTACGGCCCCCTGGCTCCTCCTCGCCCTGATCACCGCCCTCACGCTCTGGACGCGCTTCGAGCAGATCAAGGACTTAGCGCTACCTGTCTGGGTCGATTCGGTCCATCACGCCCTGCTTATACGCGTAGCGGCGGAGACAGGGCTGGCGCCCACATCGCTCGAGCCCTACATGCCCGTGGTGGATCTGCCCTACCACTGGGGCTACCACGTCTTCGCGGCCTCGCTGCAGCGCCTGAGCGGCCTGGGGCTGCCGGAGACGATGCTCTGGTCGGGGCAGATCCTCAACGCGCTCCACGCGCCGCTGGCCGGCGCCCTCGCCCTCACGCTCTGGCGGCGCCCCCTCGCGGCCATCGGCGCAGCGCTGGTTGTGGGCCTGATCTCAATGATGCCGGCCTACTACGTCTCGTGGGGACGCTACACGCAACTCATGGGGCTGCTGCTCCTGCCGGGGCTCGCCTGCGCGTGGGCCCGAGGGCTCGCAGGCGGTGGGCGCAGCTCCTGGGGCCTGGCGGCGCTGATCTTGGCCGGCCTGAGCCTGATCCATGTACGGGCTCTGGCCTTCGCCCTCGCGCTGCTGGCGGCCCAGAGTCTGGTTTGGGCGATGAGTGCAGGGTGGCAAGCGCTGCGGGCTCGAGCCATCGGCGCGCTGGGAACTGCTATCGCCACGGGCGCTCTGGCCGCGCCCTGGCTGCTGATGCTTGGGCGGCGCGCCGTCCTGCCCGCCGTCGAGCGGCCGGGCAGCCTGGTGCTCGCCGACGGCTACGAGACTCTCAACCTGGCGATCCTCTGGGTTGGCTATAACCAGTGGCTCGCCGCCCTGGCGATGCTCGCCATCATCTGGGGGCTCGGGCGCCGGACGCCTGGAGCTGCGGCGCTCCCCCTCTGGATCGGCCTGCTGCTGGTGATGGCCAACCTGCGCCTGCTCGGCTACGTGCTGCCGATCGCCGGCGCGGCGCTGCTGGTCCACAGCCTGCTCGCCCGCGCGCCGGCCGGCATCCTGGCCGGGGCCGGCCTGATCATCCTGGCCTTCCCCTTCATGAGGGCCCCTTCCACCTGGCTGATCAACAACGACGCCGTGGTGATCAGCCTCTTCCTACCGCTGAGCGCAGCGATCGGCGGCGGCGCGAGCATGCTCTACGAGCTAGCCTTGCGCAGGGCGAGCCCACCGCTGCGGCGCGCCGTCACTCCCGCGGCGATCGCGCTCACTGTGGCGCTGAGCCTATGGGGCGTGTGGCAGCTGCGAAGCGTAGTGAATGAGACCACTGTCCTCGCCACCCCGGCTGACCGCGCGGCGATCGAGTGGGCGGCCGCCAACACGCCGCCCTCCGCCCGCTTCCTGATCAACGCCGCGCCCTGGCTCGGTGTCGCCAGCCGCGCCACCGACGGCGGCTGGTGGCTGCTGCCTCTCGCCGGCCGCTGGACGAGTACGCCGCCGGTGCTCTTCACCTATGGTCCGCCCGACTATGTGCAGGCCACCATCGAGCGGGCGCAGATCGTGCAGGGCTACAAACCTGGCGGCGAGCAGGCCATCCTCGATCTGATCCAACGGGACGGCATTGACTATCTCTATTTCGGTGTGAAGTCCGGCCCCCTCAGCCCGGAGGCCTTCGCCGACCTGCCCGGATTCGTTACCGTCTACAGCCAGGATGGGGTGACGATCCTTGCCGTCGAATCGCAGTCGTGATATGATCGCCAGGGTGCGACGGGCGACGCACGCCTTACGATTGCGCATCGGAACGCCCTCAGGCGAGCGATATGACCGAGGATGTCCAGATCAGTGAGCGCGAGCGGGAGATTCTGCGCCTGGTAGCTACTGGAGCGACCAATCAGCAGATCGCGCAGCAGCTCAACATCAGCGTGAACACCGTTAAGGTGCACCTGCGCAATATCTTCGGCAAGATCGGCGTCGTCTCCCGCACCGAGGCTACCCTCTATGCTGTGCGCTCCGGCCTCGTGAGCGTGGAGCGATCCGGCGGCGCCACCGCTGTGGCCGACGATCCGGATGAACTCGTCGCTGTATCGCCCCCGCCGCCCCAGCCTGTCGATCCGGCGCCGCCCACGGTCGGACCGCCCGCCGAGCCGGCCGAGCAGCCCGAGCCAGCCACCGTCAAGCCCGTCGGTGCTGAGTCTGCCGCCGCGACAGAGCCCACTCCCGGCTCGCAGGAGCCAGCCCCGCCGGTTGTGGTCGTTCCGGCGCTGCCTGCCCCCGAGCCGGCGCCGCCTGCCTCCCGCCTGAACCCCTTGATGATCGCGATGGCCGCCGTGACGCTCGTCGCCGTCGGCGGGCTGATCGCCGTGCTGCTGTTGCGGCCTACATTCGTGGACCCTCCCCCGACGCCGACGAGCCCGGTGACCCTGCCCGAGCTCAGCGAGCGCTGGCGCGCCCTCGCCCCACTCACCGCGCCGCGGGCAGCCTTCGCCATCGCGGCCGCGAATGTGAGCGGCACCAACTATCTATACGCGATCGGCGGCGAGGGCCTCGACGGCGTGAACGGCGATGTGCTTCGCTACGACGTGGTCCGCGACAGTTGGGCCCGTTACAGCGCCAAGCCTACCCCCGTGGCCGATGTGCAGGCCGCCGTTATCGGCGGCCAGATCTACGTGCCGGGCGGGCGC
>DAOUGF010000851.1:0-1838 GCA_034429295.1 Chloroflexaceae bacterium | reverse complement strand
TCAAGCTCTGACCACGAGCCCATACGTATCTTCTCCGATCAGATCATCAAGCGGCATCTCCGTCGTCACATGGGGCACAACCACGCTGCACGTGCCTGATCAGCCCCCTGCCTGTCAGGCTGGCGCGCCGAAGCGCTGGCGGCAGTTGCCGCACTCAATCAGCGGGCGCGCCTTGCCCAATGGAATGACGGGCAGCCAGAAGACGTGCAGCCACGTCCGGGCGCTGCGCGGGCGGAACTGGGCATACTGGCCGCAGTGCGGGCACTGCTGGTAGCCACCTACCCCAGGTCGGTCCGCATCGCGCACCACTTCGCGCGTGCCGAAGAAGATGATAAAGAACATCAAACCGTACTCCTGATCCCACAGGCCAACCAGCTTCCCCTCAGGATACCACCGCAAGGATCTATCACGCCGGCGCGGCGTGATGTGACTACAGCAGTTTTCCTTCAGCCACGAGGAGCTCTGCTGTGTCGCTATCTGCTGCTGCGCGTCACTTCCACCTCGCCGCCGGCGCTCTCGCCTTTACCGGTGCCGCTGACCGCTTCGGGAAGAACCTCGCGGCCCTTCAGCTTGTTTACCAACTAGAGGCCGAGGGCCGCTCCGCGACCGACGAGGAGCGGCTCGTTCTCGCGCACTACAGCGCGTTCGGCGAGTCGGCGCTGCTCAACCGGCTGTTCCGTTTCGACCACGCCGCCGGGCGCTACGTGCTCCATGAGAGCTACGCCGCCTTCCTCTCTTCGGACGACGCCCGGCACCTCCGCGTCGCCGCGCTGACCGCCTTCTACACACCACTCGACATCGTCGCGGCGGTCTGGCAAGCAGTTGAGCAGCTCGGTCTCGGCAGCTTTGAGCGTCCACGCATCATCGAGCCGGCCGCCGGCGTCGGCCACTTCATCTCGGCCATGCCACCCGAGCTGCGGGCTAGGGCCGAGATCACCGCCGTCGAGCTCGACCCGGTCACCGCCCGCATCCTCGGCCACATCCACCCTGACATCGTCCTGCACGGCGGTGTCGGCTTCGAGCGCGTCGACCTGCCGCCCAACGGCTTCGACCTGGCGATCTCCAACGTGCCGTTTGGGGATATGGCTGTGCACGACCCGTCGATCCCCGCGGCGCTGCGCCACCAGCTGCACGATTTTTTCTTCGCGAAGGCCTTACGCCTGGTACGCCCCAGTGGCCTGGTGGTATTCCTGACGAGCTGGGGCACGCTGGACAAGCAGGCCCGCGCCGTCCGCACGTTCCTGGCCGAGCAGGCCACGCTGCAGGGTGCGTTCCGCCTGCCCAACGGCGTGTTCAAGCGTATGAGCGGCTCGGAGAGCGCAACTGACCTGCTCATCCTCCAGAAGAAGCCTCGGCCCGAGGCTGAACAGCCGAGCTGGCTCACGATTGCCGAGGGCGACTACCCGTGCTCGACCGACCATCGCTCGATGACCTTCGGCTCGCGCTACACCCGTGAGATCAAGGACCCCGAGGAGCTCGCCGCGGCCCGCGTAGCCGTCAACCGGTGCTGGCTCGACGAGCCCGAGCGGATCGTCGGCCAGCCAGTCGTAGTCACCAGCGACAACAGCCTCTGGCTTCAGGTCATGCCGCTCGCTGGCGACCTGGCCGCAACGCTTCAGACGCGCCTCGCCACGCTGCTGCCGTCAGATGTTGTCGCGCCCGTTGCGCCTCCCGAAATGGAGGCGTCACCGTTGCGGTCCGATACGCCGCCACTCTACGAGCGCCGGGCCGAGCAGATCGCCATTCCCGCGCTGAGCAGCGTGGCCCAGGAGCGCGCCGCTGGCCTGGCCGCAATCTACAACGCGGCCAAGGCGCTCATCCGTGCCGAGCTGAACGAC
>DAOUGF010000850.1:0-5195 GCA_034429295.1 Chloroflexaceae bacterium | reverse complement strand
CCTCGATAGCGCGGCTCGCACAGATCACTGCCATCGCTTGGCCCGCGAGGCGCCGGGGGGCCAGCGCGCCGCCCTTGACCACACCGTAGAACAGCGGACCAGGGGCATCACCACGGGCGGTGAGCCACTCGTCGAGCGCGGCGCGAGTGCCAGCCGGGGTGTAGAGCAGACGGGCGCTGCCTCCAAGCTCATCACGCACGGTCAGCGCGCCGCTGGCCGGGTCGTAATCGGCGAGATCGAGGGCGGCTGCCTCGGAGCGGCGGAGGCCGGTGCCGCGCAGCAGGGCCAGGATGGCGCCATCGCGGGCGCCAGCCGGCGTCGGGTCGGCGGCGCAGACTTGGAGCAGCGCTGCGACCTCGGCGTCGCTCACCAGGCGGCCACGGGGGCGCCGTTCGGCGCGGATCGGCGGCAAGTCGATGGCCTGGTCGTAGTCGTCGGCACTGATCTGCCCGAGGCGCCGAGCCTCGCGCAGCACGCGGCGCAGCGCGGCGATCAGCTTGCTGGCGGTGGCTGGAGCGTAGCGCTGCTGCAGGCTGGACTGGATAGCCGCGGTATGGACGGCGCGAAGGGCGCCCCAAGGGACATCCAGACAACGCGCATCGCTGCCTTGCTCGTCACGGCGCTCCAGGTAGCCGAGCAGGGCGGCGATCGTGTTCAGCGCGGTGCGCATGGTTCGCCGCGAGCCGGGGCTGAGGGAGGCGAGGTAGCGCTCGGCGGGGTTCTGGCCCGAAGGAGGTGCGGGTAGGGCTGGTAGCGAGGCCAGGAGTGTGGAGTGAGGCGGGATGTGGGCTCCGTCGTCGTGCATGCCGGCGTCGCTTCCTACGGGAAGAGATCTTCTCGTGAGAGATATAGCATGCCGCCGGCACTACTACCATACCACTAAGAACTCGATGACGATTTCGTCATCGCTATTTCTACAACGAATGACCCTGACCGCACCTCTCTAGCTGCACGTGCTCTTTCCCCAAACCTACCCGCAGTCCTCGTAAAATCGCTTGAGCGCTGCGCTGTCGTTGATGGGCACCTTTTTAGCTATGGCATCTTCGATGTCGCCCACAAGCTCATACTCGCCAGCATAGCGTTTCTGATTTGGCAGTGTGCTGCAGCGCAGGCGGCTCGCGGCACGCAGCTGAGGCTCAAGCAGGTTTTGTGCGCCGACCAGATTGGCTCCCTGGAAACTGACCCCATCTCCCTCGGCGCCAAGGGTCGCGGACGCGAAGTCAGCGCCCATGAACGTGGCGTCGTAGAAGATGCCACCACGAAGATCAGCGCCACTCAGCTCGGCCCTTACGAAAGGGGAGTGAACAAACCTCCCATCCTTCGTCTCGCCATCGACTTCACCACGGGTCTTGCTGCCACGTAGGGTAGCGCCGGTAAAGTCGCACTCGATGAAGGTGCCGATCAGCTTGGCGTTTACCAACTGGGCACCATTGAACGAGACTTTGTGAAACGTCCCGCTTAAGGTTGCACCAGTCAGATCACGCCTATCAAACGAGAGTCCGGTGAATGTGCCAAGCAGCTTGGCATTACGCAAGTCGCCGTCGAACTCGTCTTCTTCGCCGTGGACGTACACATCCGCAAAGCTTGGTCCTCGCATAGTATTGCCTCGCATGAGTGCCACCGCCTAGCACCCACGGTACGGCAGTATCACCACGACGACCAAGCTCCGTACATGACAACTCGATGATTATTTCGATTTGACCTTTACTCTAGGAAAAGACTTACGCTAGGTATTGGGCCGCGCATAGAAATCGGCGCGTGTCGCCGGATCAGCCGCGTCGCGCCCCTTCCTCGCCGCAAATGCCTGCAGGGCGATCCGGTCGCCCTCTAGGTCCAGCCTGCCGTCATAGTCGGTTCCATCGGGCATAGTACACCAGCGGAGAGAGTACGCCTGTCCCAGCTGTTCGAAGTTAACCTGTGCGCCCTCAAAGCTGACAGTTTTGAACTTGGCACCTGCTAGGTTGGCTTCTGAGAGATCGGCCCCCGCAAAGCTGCTGTTGGCAAAACTTCCTGAGAGCGTTGCTCGCCTGAGCTGGGTTTCGCGGAAGGTACATTCAATAAAAGTGCCACTCAGCTTTGCCGCGGCTAACACGGTTTCGTCGAACATGACGGTGGTAAAGGTGCCGGTGAGGCGAGCTCCGTACAGATCGCGCTTGCGCCAGTCCACACGGTTCACAGTTCCAGGGCAGTGGACGAAGCGCAGTGGCAGGGCTGGATCCAGATCGTGCTCTTCATGGATGCTATCAAGCAGCGCCACACGTGTGCCATCGGGAAGCCAGGCATCGGCAAGAGAGGCTGTGGCAAGCAACTGCTCGTCGCTAATCTTGGCCCTGCGGAAGTCGGCCGCGCGGCAATCAGCTCCGGCGAGGTCTGCCCCGCTGAGCACTGTGAAACAGAGTATGGCCCCCATAAGCCGAGCGCGCTGAAACAACGCATGACGGCAATCTGCCTCAGAGAGGTCGACCCCTCTGAGATCAGCATGGGAGAGCTGTGCGCCGCGCAGCGTTGCGGCGCGCAGCTGTGCGAAGGCCAAGCGCGCCGATTGGAGCCGGGCATCATCGAGGTTGGCGCCAAGCAGATTGCCTTTCTCCAGATTGGCATACTCGAGGTGTGCCCCGCTAAGGTCGCTGACCCGTAGATTGGCCCCGGCAAGCTGGCTGCGTGCAAGTTGGCGCCCTCGCAGATCGAGCGCGCGCAGATCCGCACCCGGCGCACTCCACGTTCCGTCCTCTGCTGGTACGTCTTGGGCTAATCTACGCATCGGCTGCGCGACCTCGGACCCGGTCGCTCGGACGATGAGTCGTTGGATCTCGTTACGTGCTATCTCGTCATTCACCGTGTCATCGGGCGGCACAGTCCAGCGCGACCCATCGAGCATGGCGTTATGGAGCAGGCAGTTGCGAAGCACGCAGCCGCTCGCGTCAGCATCTCGGAGATCAGCGCCGCGCAGATCGACGTTAACCAATTCGGCATCGCGCAGGACAGCGCCCCGGAAGTCAGCGCCTCGCAGATCGACATGCTCGAGTTTTGCGCGCTGTAGGTCGACCCCGGATAGCTGCGCACCGCGCCATGTACCACCACGGATGATTACAGACCGCAGGGTGGTGCCAGTCAAGACAGCGCGGCGCGCATCGATCTCGATGAGGATCGCGAGGTTAAGATCGCAGCCAAGCAGCCTGGCACCTGATAGATCGACACGTTGGAGAATGAGGCCAGAGGCCCGGACGCCCATCCACTCACCTTCGATCAGGTTGACGTCGGCGATCAAGCCATCGATGATATGGCCGGCGCGGAGGTTTAGGATGATATCGAAGCGTTGGGGCGAGGCCTCGGGCATAGTGGCGTCGAGCGTATCATGCCCATCGTACTCGCCCGCCGCAGCGAGGGTCACATCGAACCCCTCCAGCTCGATCAGCGGGCCGGCGGCCGTAGTATCACGGTTTGGTTGTTGCCCGAAATTGAGGCCTTTAGAAGCGATCAGCGCCTGCACCCTGATGGCGGCAGGGCCTGGGCGAGAGCGGATCAGCGGGCTAACGAGCGTCGCCAATTGGGCGGAAAGTTGGAAGTCGACGCGGTTTACGACAAGGCCTTGCACCAGCTCGAACGCGCTGACGTAGGCAAAACGCCGGACGAGATCCCACTGTTGCCGCGCGACGGCCCAATCGATCACATGACGCAGGTGCGCCATCTCGGGCAGCAGTTGCGCACGAAACTCCTGAACGAGGGCTACCCTATCATTATCACTTGAGGTCAGCTTGTTGGACAGGGCAGCAATCAGATCCTGTGCCTGATCGAGACAGTAGCGGGCAACCAGCGTGTAGGCGGCGTCGTGGATGTAGGCCCCGCGATCGCGAAGCTGTGCAGCAGCGATCTCTCGCACAAAGCTGTTTGCCCGATAGCGCTGGGCACCGGTGGCCTCCAAAATGCCTCGTTCGACGAGCTGAGCGAGGCATGACTGAACTGCAGCTGTGGGCAGGAGAGCCGCTGCAGCGAGCATTGCTAAGCTCCAATCGCTGGGGCCAACCGCAGCAATCAGTGGGAATAGGGCTCGAGTTTCTGGATCTAAGGTGTCGAGGGCGAGGAGCAGCCCTTCTTGGATCACCCCGCCGGCAGCCTGTGTGCGGGAGCTAAGCCGCTGCTCATAAGCGGCTGGGGAGATAACGCCACGCTGGAACTCAAGTGCTGCGGCAGCAACGAGGTGAGGAAAGTACTCGAGCTTGCGCGCAATGGAGTCGAGTGTATCGCCATACAGCTTGAGGAAGGCCGGGTCGAGCAGCTGCTCGAATAGCTCTCTGGCTTCTTCTTGGGTGAATGGACCAAGCCGATGTCGCTGCGCCGGCACCGGCTCATTCTCCAGCGCGAACGGGCTGATAACGAGCACGTGGCATGAGCCGAGCATCTCTTGGCGAGTTGGAAGGAGCGCGGCCAGCTGGCGGGCGCTTGTCACGTTGTCAAGGACGATGAGGGAGGCGGTGGGGGCTACACGACGCCAAAAGAGTTCGCAGAGCTGCGGGGCCTCCATCGTTGCCAGTCTACTATGGGCTCCGGGGCCTAGTTCCAGGAGGAAGCTCCAGAGTTGCTCGCCAGGGGTGTGAGTCGCGAGATCGCCCCAGCACACTCCGCCTGGGAAGGCCTTATGGCGGACAACGTGCCGCACGACTCGCGCGGCAAGGGCCGTCTTGCCCGTGCCGGAGAGGCCATAGAGAATGGTGAGCTGTCGACGGTCTGGCGTCGTCAGTGCTTCGGCGAGGGCCCGCTCATCAGCGAGGCGAGCGACATAGTGGCGAGGGCCTTCCGGAGCTGGGAGCCGCTGCAGCGGGCCTAGACTCCCCTCCGGATCGGGATGAAGGATCAGCTTGATCAGGGTATGCCCGGCAACATCACTAATGCGCACATCGCCTGACTGAGCCTGATCAAGTGAGATCAAACTACTGCGCTCACCACCCCGATCCAGTTGCTGGGCCAGCGCGGTTAGATCTGGTCGCCCCGCCAACAGCCGTGTAATGGCGTCGCTCTGGCTCGGATCCTGATGGAGCGTCGAGGCTATGCGCAAGAACTCGCTAAGGAGCGGCTCGATAGTAGGAGGGATAAGTCGGGACTGCTCCGTCTTATCAGCGGTATCCTGCGACATGGAAGGAGACTCCTCGGCGGTCGGGCCGAGCCGGCTGCCGCTTGTCGGGCAAATGAGGGGAACG
>DAOUGF010000849.1:0-7430 GCA_034429295.1 Chloroflexaceae bacterium | reverse complement strand
GACGGCGGCGATCTCGCTGAGGCGCAGGACGCCGCGCCGCCCGCCGAGCTGGGGAAGGCGCATCCCGAGGCCGCCCCGCTCCAGTTCCTGGGCGGCCATAACTACGTAAGGAAAGAGCGCCGCGGCAGAGCCGAAGAGCCCGAGGCCAAAGCGCACCGTTTCGTCAGGGGCGTATGTGCGGGCGCCATCGCGGGGTGGACGAACAACGTATGGGCGTGGACGCTGCTCGCTGCCTTTCTGCCCCTCGTCGCGCATGGGGGCCAACAGCGCGGCCACAGGACAGACCTGGACGAGCGGGCAGGGGGCGCAGCTGGGGGCGGCCTTGTTGGCGCAGAAGCGCTCCCACAATGCCCCGGCCATCGCCCCTCGCAGCGCCGAGCCGCTCTGCTCGCCCAACGCTACAGGAGTGATCGCCGCGGCGGTGAAGGTGAGGTGATGAGTGGTAAGAGTCATGGTGCTGGCTCTCCATAGCGCGACTCGCCGCCCTGGAGGGCGCTGAGGCTCGACGCAACATGAGCCGCCACCGCCGTGAGTGGCGAGCGGTAGGGTGGTGAGATCATGCGGTTTCACCCCAATCTTGATCGCGGGGCGTCTGATCAAAGATCAACCCCAAATCGTCATCGTACTCCAGGTTGACGACCCAAGCCCGCTGTTTGCCCTCCGCGAGCGCCGGCTGCACCAACCCTTGGCGACGTAGGATGGCGAACTTCTGCTTGCTGATACTGACGAGATAGTTGCTTGCCTCTATGAACTCGTCCTGTATCAGGTGGTTAATGTAGCGCTCCTCGAAACAGCGGGGCACGACCTCGACGCCATCGAAGAGTTGCTCGAACTGCTCCTCCTTTTGATCGTCGCTGTTAAATGGGCATAGGCCAGAGAGAAGTTGCTCCGCCTGCTGCCCGATCCGTCGGTAGGTTTCCTCCCAGGCACTGCGCAGCTCAGGGTCTGAGTAGATTCTGTCTAGCCAGCTATTGATCGCCGCCTCATCGATCGGTGCTCCATTGTGCAGCTCCAACTCTGCAAGGGTGACGCGGACGATATGGCCGCGGCGAGCCTCGTCTTTGTGATTGCCATAGACGAACTGTCCGTCGTCAGGTTTGCGAAATACATACACGGGACAGAGGCCCTTCTTGCAGCTTCGGTTGACGCGCCCAAAGCGTTGCAACAAGGCTTCAAGCGGGGCAGGGTCGCTGTAGATCGTGTCCAAGTCGATATTCAGGCTCACCTCCACCACTTGGGTGGCAATCAGCGCCAATGGTTTGCGAGTCTCCAGAGGGACGTCGACGCCGCATAGCGCTCGTATCTCCGCCTCACGCCGGTTACGGTCACGAAAGATATAGCGGCTGTGAATCAGGAGCAACTCATCGGATTGGAGCCCTGCGCTGCGGAGCGCCTCACGTACCTCTTGCGCCCGCCTAACGGTGTTGGCGCAGACCAGCACTTGTTTGCCGGCGCGTACATCTGCGACGATCCGATCGATTCCGACGTCGGTTAGCTCACCGTCAAGCAGCTGTAGTTGATGGCGCCGGAAGCGTTCGAAGACAGCAGCATCGGCCTCGATTGTAGTGTGCGCTCCAAGCGCTTCAGCAAGTCGCTTCCGGATAATGCTCGGGAAGGTGGCCGACATTACGAAGAAGCGGGCGCCATAGGCGCTGCGAAGATGGCTGATCAGAGCGAGGATGAGCGCCAGCCGTCCCGGCTCGTAGGCGTGGATCTCGTCGAAAACGAATGCGGCCTGAGCATAGTCGGTCAGGATCGCCTCGAAACCGCGCAGCTGAAACATAGCCTTCAGCATCTGGTAAGGGCTGAAGACCTTCACAGGCCGCGCATTGAGCGTATTGATATTCTTTTCCCAACGCGCGGCGTTTGCAGCGGTGGCAGCCCAATCTTCACTATCGAGTAGACGCGCATACAACGCCTGTAGTGCGCGGCCGTGCTGTAACCCAACAGCCTGATCGCCGAAGCCTAGCGTGCTATCACGTAGCCGGTCGAACATAGCGTTCATGCTCGCTTGGTAGGGCAGCGCGTAGAAGAGGCGCGGCACTGGAGTGCTGCCATCACCTAGAGCCCAGTAGAGGGCCGCTTCGGTTTTACCGCTGCCGGTAGGGGCGATCAAGAGCGCGTTTTCACCCGCTGCGGCTGCGCTTAGGCGCTGATGTTCGTACGGCTCGATCTGAGGATTCCGCGCTCGCAATGGCGCGAGAATGCGATCGGCAAGGCTGTGCCACGCCTCCTGAACAGGGGGTGGCATAGAGCTCAGATGGGCTGAAGCCATGTGATCTGCGCTGGTTGTTAGGCCGCGCAGGAGCACACCGAGGATGCGAGTTTGTTCCGGCGCGTATGGCAACTCATCGATCCAGTCGAGGTAGCGCCGGAGCCAGGCTCGCGTGCGGTGCACCCCGTTTTCGATGAGATGTGCGACGGCATCCGGCTGTTCAGGCAGCGAGATCGGCGCGACCTCATTGGCGCTAAAACCTAGCGCGTCGCGCCACGATGTGGCGCACTCTGCCAGCCAGCGCCAGAGGAGGGCAATAGTGTCGGCGTCTACCTCTGCGAGGAGCGGTATGAGCGGGTCGGGCTCCAGGTCGTCATAGGTCCGCTCGATATAGCTGGCATCGCGATGATGCGATACGATTGCGGCCAGCACCCAGGTCTGCTCATCTGCGCTGAGGCCAGGAGCGATCCAATCGAGAAAGGCCAGTGAGAGCACCTCGTGGCGATGGGGCCATGGCGGGCCGCCTGTGAGGCGGTCCTGGAAGCCTCGGGCCGCTTTGCCGAAATCGTGCAGCAGACAGGCCCAGAATAAGCAGTGCCAGAGCCGTGGCACACCGATGAGCGCGGGGAGAGTGGGGCGAAGTCGGTAGAGCTCCGCCAATTTCTGGAGCACACCCCACGTATGAGCAGCCAACGACTCTCCGCCGTTCTGCTCGCTCTTCGCCTTGATCGTCTCCATCCAGTCAGGCCAGGTTGAGGGCTTCATCGGCCCCTCCCTTGAAGCTGTGGAACCAGAGGCCTAAGTGGACGCCCTTCACCTGTGGCGTCGTCGGGTCGGCCCAATAATGTCGCTCTTCGGCCGAGCCGAACTGCCGGAAATCGCGGCTCATCACCCGCTGCTGCAAGAGCAGGTAGCGGGCGAAGGTCGGCTGCCGGTTGCGTCGATAATCCAACCAGCGCGGCATCAGCGCTACCACCCCGACCGTTGTCTGCACCGCGACGCTGTAGGGCAGCAGCGTGTGCTCGAAGTAAACCTCCTGGCGCAGCTCCAGATCGATCGTCTCAACGCTGGTATAACAGGCCAGATCCTGTGAGCGCCCGAGGAGCACCGGGTAACGTGGGGTACGGAACGCCTCAAGCCACTCCGGCCGGTTGAGATAGAGCACGAGCCGCGGGTGCAGCAGGATCTGGCGGTTGAACGGATTGACATTGCCCTCCAGCACTTTGGGTAGCTTCGTACCGGGGAGCTTGCCGGTCGCGGCCGCGAGCACATGGATATGCTCGACATCCTCGCCGGTTCCGGCCGCCGTGAAGTGGTAGGCGAACTGCACTCCCTCAGGGTCGAACCACTCGCCAAGTGCGCTACAGATGTGGCCGTAGATCGTCGCCGGCGGGGGCAGCGGGAAGCTGGGCTGCACGCTCAGCATGAAGTGCGGGTAGCGAAAGGAAGTCGTCGTCCCTTCGAGCACGATCTTCAGCACGCGCATCGCCGCCTCCTAATCCAGCCACTCCGGGTGCGTTGAGAAGCTATCAATGAGAGCTTGGAACGCTCTGCGGGGGTGGCTGATCAGGATTGGCTGGGCGGTGGATTTAGCGTGCTCGGCGACAAAGCTCTCGAATTTGGTTCGCTCATCGTCGAGGTAGCCCTGCACCCAGCCTACGTACACCGGGGACAGCAGCGTGTCGGCGTGGACGCTCAGTGCCTCGCGAAGGGCGGCAGCCTTGATCTCTGGCTGGCCCTGGCGATTCGCGCCGACAGCGTGATGGAAGATATGGTTACCACCCTTGGTGACTGCCAAGATGACCAGAGCCGGACTCACATCGGTGTAGTGCAGCGTCTGCTTGGCGCCGCCTTCGATCTGGGCCATCCCCTCGAAGAGCGCTTTGACGCGTTCGACACGCTGCTCACGTGGCAGCCGGTACGCCTTCTCTTCTTCCAAGTGCTCGTGGCCCTCGACATCCTGAATCAGCTTCAGGCGCACATCGTCGAGGTTGCGGAAGCCGGTCTTGTTGCGGTAAGAGAACGTTCCGCAGGCGTGCAGGTCCAGGGAGAAGAGACCCTTGAGCGTGGCGCGGTAGAACTGATGCTCATGAGGCACCGGGTTGCCCTCATGGCGTGACATAGTCCCAAAGTCGCTCGTCGGAGTCACAGGGGCGATAGAGACGAGCGTACTTACGCGAAACGGCGCGGCCCGGGTGATCGTGTCAGTGGTCTCGGTTTCGCCGGCGCGCGATGTGTCGGCGGCCCGCTGCGCCTTGGCTGTCTCACGCTTGGATGGCGCCCGCATATAGCCGAACAGATCGTCATCCCAGTAGAGCATGGGGTTTGCGTCGGTGTAGGCGACCTTCTCCTCGCGATAGATGGGGGCCGCCTTCCAGCCCGGCACCCGCGCCTCGAGGGTGGTCCGCAGCCAGTAACGATAGGCTTGGGCCGAGACATAGGGGAAGCTGCCCTCTTTAGTCCTGATGACCTTGACCCCGACCGTATTATCCTCTCGCTCGCCGGGGATGGAGCCGAGGTTATTAAGGGCCGATGCAGGCGCGTCGATCAGGAGCAGGCCGGTTACGAATGCCATGGGTTGTTCTCCTTCATTCATGTAGCTTCGCCAGCACGATCGGCATTCAGGGGCGTACTTCGGTCTCAGCAGGCTCGGGCTGCAGATCCTCCTCAGGCATAGCGTCAGGGTTGTTGGCGATCCAATCCCTGAGCCGCTCGACCATTCGGATGAGCACCAAGTCGCGGGCCAGGCGCCAGTCGGGGCGCATCAACTCCTCGCCATCCATGAATACTGCCAGGTAGCTGTCCAGGTCGAACAGGGTGTCGCGTCCGCCGGTGAACTTCACGTAGGCGATGTTCGTCTTGCTGAGCAGGTTGAGGAAGCTCGCTGTCCTCTGCTCGGTGAAAAACTGGCGGAAGAAGCGTTTCCCGCCCTGCTGGCGGGTGTAGTCGGCCAACTTGTCGCCCAGCGCTCTGATCCGTTCGATCCGGTCGTCATCCATCGTCATCACCTCTCTCAGAAAGAGCTCCACCAGCGGCCACGAGATCAGCTCGCGCTCCCGGCTAGGCGAGTAGTCGCCGCGCGGATCGCCGTCAAAGCGCACGCGCTGAGGGACGCGGAGAAAATAGACGCGCACGAAGCGACGGGCTTGATCCGGCAGGGTGAACAGATCCTCGTAGAGGTAGTTGTACCGTGGCGGCGCGGCAGGAGCCGCGCCCTTCTTTCCTGGCTTCACTGGTGTCCGCTGCCAACCTTGCTGCTCGATCTCGTGCCAAGCCTGGCTGTAGGCTGGGGTCTGCACAGCCCGCAGGAAGCGGGTGATCTGGAGCGGCAGGTGGTAGATCGCCAGCTGTGGCGACTTGCCGTTGTTGAAGTTATAGGCAGTGATCGACGCGGGCCGCTGCTCGCGTCTCTCATCCTTGTCCCGGAGCTTCTCGATCTGCAGCAGCTGCTCGACGAGCAGTGTTTTCAAGGCCCGCGGCGCACCGGGCAGCTTGTCTTCGCCGGCAACTTGGGCTTGAAGCACGGCGCGGTGGTTCTGGTCTAAGAATGCTCGCGCGAACTCGCAGGTCAGGTGCTCGTTGTCGGCGTGAACGGCGAGCAGCCCGACGCCTACCTTCGCGCAGCCCATCGGCATAAACTGCAGTGCCAGCAGAACCTCGGGCGCGACCGGCAGGCCGGGGGAGCCGCCGGTGAAGAAGTTGATCGCATCGTCGCCCTGAAGCAGCGGCATCTGATTGCGCCCGATGCGCCCTGGCTCCAGCTTGCCCGAGAGCTCGCGGGCGGCGGCCGGCAACCCGGTGAAGACGCAGAGCTCGCCGCTGCTCTCCTCGCCCAATTCCCACTGGCGCAGGTGATGGGCCGCCCAGCGATCGCGCGTGGCCTGTCGCTCAGCGCGTTTCTCAGGCGAGAGCCCCGGCTTGTCAGGGTTGAATGCGTCCTGCACGAACCAAGCATTGCTGGTAAACGCCATCGTCAGATGGCCGCGCAGGGGCGGGAGCACATAATTCTGCTCCACATACTGGGCGGCGCGATCGAGATCGGCGGCGTTCAGGTCGGCGATACGGCGCTTGCCAGCATAAGCTGTGAGCGTCGCTAACCCCACATCGATAAAGGGATGACCTGTGTAGTTGAGCATGGGTGCTTTTCTGTTGGTTTATTTGGCTCTTGCCTCTAGACTACCACCCCACCCTGCAAAATAGCTGCAGGGTAACGCTCAATCTGCGCCTGTTTCATCAGAGTAGGCGCGGAGCGTAGCCTCGCACTCGGCGCGCAGATCAGCGGCGAGGGAGGCGGGCGCCCTGATGATTGCGTGGCGGCCAAAGGACATGACCCAGCGTCGAATCTCTGCCAAGGCGCCGCTCTGGAAGCGTAGCGTTAGCGAACCATCGGGGTGTTCTTGGATCTGCTGCGAAGCATGGAACTCCCGGCCGCGCATGTAGCGAGCCTGGTAGGCATCGAACCAGATAACAATCTCAACCGCCTCATCCCCGCGCTCGGCGAGGAAGCTGGTGCGCAGGTACTCCTCAGCCGAGAAGTCAGGGTCGCGCACGAAGCGTTGGCTCTTGAGCACAACCCACTCTTCGATACGGCTCACTGCGAATTGGCGCATATTCTGGCGCAGGTGATCGAAAGCCATCACCTGCCAATCGCCGCGCACGTTGAACAGGTGGTAGGGCTCGATCACACGGCGCTTACGCTCGCCGCTGCTTGCAGTGAGATACAGCACCTCCACAGGCCAACGCTCACGTACACATTCGAAGAGTAGGGCGAGCAGGGTGGGGTCGGCTCCTGCGGTGGCGCCTGCCTGGAAAGTGTAGTGCTGTGCTAGCTGGCTGAGGTCAACCTGCAGCTCATCGGGCAAGCTGCCGGCCAGCCGCTCCACGGCTTTACGGAGGGGTGTCTCGAAGGCGGTTCCCAGATACCGGTGGGCGAGCTCAACACTGAGAAAGAAAGCCAACAGCTCACCCTCGCTCATAAGGAGGGTAGGTAATGTCCAAGTCGGATCAGTGTACCGGTAGCCACCCCGTGCTCTGTCGTAGACGAGCGGGGCATTCAGGCGCTCGCGCAAGAATTCTAGATCGGCCCGCACAGTGCGCTCGCTCACCTCGAATTGTTTCATGAGCTTGGGGACGTTGGGGCTGAGGCCGTTGCGGATCGCTGCATCGATAGCTATCATGCGTTCTAGGCGAACAGACATAGCTTGACTCCCGATTA
>DAOUGF010000848.1:0-5211 GCA_034429295.1 Chloroflexaceae bacterium | reverse complement strand
CCTTCGTTTCGCGTTTTAAGCGCTGCGCGCCACTTCGTAACGCGGACGAAGTTTAGGCGCTGCGCGCCGTCTTGCGACCCGCGTCATTCGCGATCCAAACGTCCCCACGCCCACCACCTGGCGCCCTACCGCTCCGCCTCCTCCCGCATCAGCGCCCACAGCGCCGCCACGTCCTCCTGCGTCGTCGCCTCGGCACCGATGCTCACCCGACACATCCAGCGACCATCGAGGACGGCCGGGGTGAGGTAGGCCGCCCCCGAGCTGTTGATCCGCCCCACCCATCCCAGCGTGTGCTTATCCAGCTCGTCGCCCGTGAGCCCCGGCGGCTCGTGGCGCACGCAGACCGTCTGCAGGTGCACGGGGGCCAGCCGCACCCATCCCGGCGTCGCGTCCACCTCGGCGGCCAGCCAGCGGGCGCTCGCGATGTCGCGGCGCAGCCTGGCCCGCAGCGCCTCGGCGCCCTCCAGCCGCAACAGGAACCACAGCTTCAGCGCCCGCATCCGTCGCCCCAGCGGGATGCCCCAGTCGCGGAAATTGACCACCGCCCCGTCCGCCGCCGTCTGCAGGTAGCTCGGGTTGGTGGACATCACCCGGATCAGGTGCTGGTGGTCGCGCACAAAGAAGAGCGTGCAGTCGAAGACGGCGCCAAGCCACTTATGGGGATTCACCACGATGCTGTCGGCCCCTTCGATGCCCTGCCACATCCAGCGGCACTCCGGCAGGATCATCGCCGATCCGGCCATCGCCCCGTCCACATGGAGCCAGAGCCCATGCTCGCGACAGATGGCGGCGATCGGCTCCAGCGGGTCCACCGCGGTGGTAGGAGTGGTGCCGGTAGTGGCGACCACGGCACATGGCCGCCGGCCCGCCGCCAGGTCCGCAGCGATCGCCTCAGCCAGCAGGTCGGGGCGCATAGCGTACTCGGCGTCGGTGGGCACGAGCCGCAGGTTGGCGCGGCCGAATCCGGCCAGCAGCGCAGCCTTCTCCACCGAGCTGTGGCTCTGGGGCGAGGTGTAGACGACGAGGGGCCGCTCCTCGGCCTGCAGCCCGCCCCGCACCTGCCCGTGGCCGGTAGCCCGCTCGCGGGCGCAGAGCAACGCTACGAGAGTGGTCGTGCTCGCCGTATCCTGGATCACGCCGCGCCAGGCCTCGGAGAGGCCGAACAGCTGCCGCATCCAGTCGGTCATCTGCTCCTCAAGCTCGGTGAGCGCCGGGCTCGACTGCCAGTTCAGGCCGAGTTGGCCGAGGCCCGAACTGACGATGTCGCCGAGCACCGAGGCAAGGGTGGCGTTAGCGGGGAAGTAGCCGAAGAAGCGCGGGTGCTGCCAGTGGGAGAGGCCGGGGGCGATCACCTGCTCCAAGTCGGCCAGCACAGCCTCAAAGGGCTCGGGCTCCTCGGGGGCAGAGTGGGGCAGCCGGCTGCGGATGGCGCCGGGCTCCACACTCGACCAGACCGGCAGCGCGGCGACCCCCTCGCGATAGGCGGCGATCCAGTCGATCAGCGTGTGGCCGGCGCGGCGGAACTCATCGGGGCGCATAGCGTGAGGCTCCTTTCTCTGAGTGTCGGCGGCCATCATACACCAGGCGCGACACCTCGCCCTTAGCGCGATTTCAGGCGGCCTTGTTGGCCCAATCGCCTGGCTTTCTAGCTTTCTAGGCTCTAGTTGTGCAGTTCGGAAGCGGGTTGGGTGATGGGTGACGACCGACCACCGACGACAGACCACGGCCGGGCAGGCTGCGGGCGGTCGTCGGTCGTCTGTCGTCGGTCGTCCCTACCAGCAGTTCACTTGTGGAATGCAGTAGGACCGAAGCATTCGCCCCAAGTCGCGCGTGTGGTACGGTACGCCGGGGGCGAATGCTTCGGCCCCACGGGCTGCAGCCAGGCCGTCCTAACCGATCTTCTACTTGACCATCCTGCACCAGTGGGCGTACCCTTCAGGAAAGCACCGCGGGCGCCAGATGCCCCACCCCACAAGGAGCGCAGTGAAGGGCAGCTACATCCTCCTCCTTCAGCTTCCCCAGCCCCTCGTCGCGCTCCAGATCGGGCGGCTCGGCAGCTACGACTTTGCGCCCGGCTACTACCTCTATGTCGGGAGCGCCTTCGGGCCAGGCGGCTTGGAGGCCCGCATCGCCCGCCACCGCAGCCGCAGCCAGGCCCGCCCCCACTGGCATATCGACTACCTGCGGCCCCACACCCGGCTCCGCGAGATCTGGACTGTCGCCGGACCCACCCGCTTCGAGTGCCGTTGGTGCCGGGCGCTCATGGCCACCCCCGGCGTGAGCATACCCGTCCGCGGCTTCGGCTCTCGCGACACTGGCTGCCCTGCCCACCTCTTCTATCTCCCCCACGCGCCCCGCCCGGCCCTCCTCACCGGAGTGATCCTCGGCGCCGTCAGCGTCCGTCAGCCCGCCGAGCTCCTGATCGAGATCCACAGCTACGACGACGAATAAGCCGCTCCGCGCTGGAACAACGGCTATTGACAAGCCTCAAGGGCCCGCGTATAGTGCCTGTGAATATCGGCGGAGGCGTACAGTTGTTCGAAGCAGCCTCCGTCCTCTGTTGTGAAGCGAAGCTTCCATTGTGAGTTATAGCAACCTATGGGTGATAAAGTAGTTATTGTTGAGTCGCCGGCCAAGGCAAGGACGATCCAGAAATATCTCGGTCGCGGCTACCGCGTGACCTCGAGCATGGGCCATGTGCGCGACCTGCCGAAGAATGATCTGTCGATCGATGTCGAGCATGATTTTCGCCCCGTCTACGAGGTGACAAAGGGCAAAGTGGTGAGCGAGCTGCGGCAGGCGATCAAGAACGCCGACGCCGTCTACCTCGCTACCGACCCCGACCGCGAGGGTGAGGCGATCGCCTGGCACATCACCGAGGCGGTAAACGTGCCCCGGCGCACCCCTGTGCACCGGGTGGTCTTCCAGGAGATCACCCGCAACGCGGTGCAGCATGCCCTTCAGCACCCCCGCAGCATCGACGGCAACCTCGTGAACGCCCAGCAGGCCCGCCGCGTCCTCGACCGTCTGGTGGGCTACCAGCTCAGCCCCCTGCTCTGGGATAAGGTGAAGCGCGGGCTCTCTGCCGGCCGTGTGCAGTCGGTGGCCGTGCGCCTGATCGTCGAGCGCGAGCGGGCGATCGAGTCCTTCGTGCCCGTCGAGTACTGGTCGATCGAAGCCGACCTGCTCAAGGAGGGCGGCCAGGCCCCCCGCGACGCCTTCCGCGCCGTGCTGGTGGAGCGAGGCGGCAAGAAGCTCGACAAGTTCGCCATCGAGAACCAGGAGCAGGCCGAGGCGATCGTCAGCGATCTCGAGGGCGCCCGCTATCTGGTCACCAAGGTGACGCGCAAAGATAAGCGGCGCAGCGCGGCCCCGCCCTTCACCACCTCGACGCTCCAGCAGGAGGCCGGCCGCAAGCTCGGCTTCAGCGCCAAGAAGACGATGAGCCTCGCCCAGCGGCTCTACGAGGGCGTGGATATCGGCGGCGACGAGGGCACCGTCGGCCTGATCACTTACATGCGCACCGACAGCGTGAACGTGGCCGCCGAGGCCCAGGCCGAGGCCCGCGAGGTGATCGAGGCCCGTTACGGCAAGGAGTATCTGCCCGAGAAAGCGCCCAGCTATCGCACCAGGGCCAAAGGCGCTCAGGAGGCCCACGAGGCCATCCGCCCCACTAGCAGCGCCCGCACCCCCGAGCGGATCGGCGCCAAGCTTGACCGCGACCTCGCCAGGCTCTACGAGCTGATCTGGAAGCGTTTCCTCGCCTCCCAGATGGCCCCCGCCGTCTTCGACAGCACCACGGTGGATATCGGCGCGTGGACGCGGGCAGCGAGCCAGGGTAACGCCCCCTACCTCTTCCGCGCCACCGGCTCGGTGCTGAAGTTCCCCGGCTTCCTGGCGGTGTACAACGTCAGCTTGGACGAGGGCGAGGAGGACGAGGACAGCGAGCGCCGCCTGCCGCCTCTGGCGGAGGGCAACCCGCTCACCTTGCTGCAGCTGCTGCCCATCCAGCACTTCACCGAGCCACCGCCCCGCTTCACCGAGGCGAGCCTGGTGAAGGAGTTGGAGGCCCTCGGCATCGGCAGGCCCTCCACCTACGCCTCGATCATCTCCACCATCCAGGAGCGCGAGTACGTGGAGTTGGCCGAGAAGAAGCTGATCCCCACCACGCTCGGCCGCGTCGTTACCGACCTGCTGGTGGAGCACTTCCCTACCATCGTCGACTACGACTTCACCTCGCAGATGGAGCAGCAGCTCGACGATATCGCCGAGGGCAGCAAGCAATGGGTCCCGGTGCTACGGGAGTTCTACGGGCCCTTCCAGGAGACGCTCGCCGCGGCCAGGCGCGAGATGCGCAACGTCAAGCGCGAGGAGATCGTCACCGAAATGCCGTGCCCCAAGTGCGGCCAGGGCTTCCTCGCTATCAAGTTCGGGCGCAACGGCGAGTTCCTCGCCTGCACCCGCTACAGCAAGGACGGTGGCCCCGACTCCTGCGACTTCACCAGCGACTTCCACCGCGACGGCGACGGCAATATCGTGATCGACAAGGCGGCGGCCCCGGAGACGAGCGATGTGATGTGCAACGTCTGCGGGCGGCCCATGGTGATCAAGAAGAGCCGCTTCGGCCCCTTCCTCGGCTGCTCGGGCTACCCAGAGTGCCAGAACACCCGCCGCATCGGCAAGGACGGCAAGCCGGTGCCGCTCCCGCAGCCCACCGGCGTGACATGCCCGAAGTGCGGCGAGGGCGAGTTGCTGCAGCGCCGCGGCAAGTTCGGCCGGCCCTTCTTCGGCTGCTCCCGCTACCCGAAGTGCGACTACCTCACCAACAGCCTCGAGGAGCTCGCCCCGGTTACGGCCGAGAGCCCGGCCGCCGCGCAGGGTAAGCCCGCCGTCGTGAAGGGCGGTCGCTCCACCACCAAGGCGAAGCCTGCCGCGGCGAAGAAGCCTGCGGCCGCTAAGAAGCCCGCCGCGAGCGCGGCCAGGCGCGCTACCAAGAAGAGCGCCTAGGCCCGCCCGACCCCCGGGGCTCGGTGCCTGCGACACGGTGTCTGCAGGGCGCTGCCGCCCCTGCATCCCCGGCGGTCGGTATCTGCTACGTGCTGCCTGCGGGGCGCTGCCGCCCCCGCACCCCCGGCCCAGAGGGGCGGACGCCCGCCCCTCTGGACTCCCCGCGCCAGGGGACGGCGTCCCCTGGACCCCTAAACCCGACGG
>DAOUGF010000847.1:0-4953 GCA_034429295.1 Chloroflexaceae bacterium | reverse complement strand
ACAGCGCTGCCGGCCTCGAACATCTCCTGGGCCTGGCTGTCGAGCTGCTCGACGATCGCGAGGATGCGGGCGCGGCGATCCGTGAGGCGCTTGGCCTCGTCCGGCTGGCCGGCGGCCTCGGCTGCGTCGACCCTATCGGTCCAAGCCTGGAAGAAGCCGTAGTCGATCAAGGGGCGCAGTTCGGCCACAGCGAGCTCGAGCTCCTCGTCGGAGATGCTGCTGAGGCGCTCGATCGCCTCGGTGAACTCGGCATCGTCGGCGCCATCGGACGGCTCGCCGAACCGCTCGCCGAGACGGGCCTGGAGCTGCAGCAGCAGCTGGCGCGAGTCGGCCTGCTCGGGGGGCGTGGCCTGGATGAAGGCGGCGAGGGTGGCGAAAAACTCGGGCGTGAGCTGATCCTGGTGCTGCGCCACGAGGGCGTCGAACTGCTCGTCGTCCTGAAGCGCGCCGGCCAACTCGCTGATCAGCTCCACGTAGCCCCGCTGGCGCTCGAGCGTCTCGCGGCTGACGCCGTCGGCTTCGAGGATGGCGTCGAGCAGCGAGGGGAGGGTGAGGAAACGCTTGGGGGCAAGCAGGTAGCCCTTCGGCGCCTCCTGAGGCAGCGAGCGCATGATGAAGCTGGTGGCCTCGCCGACGAAGCGCTCCTGCTCCTCGGGCCTGCTGTTCAGCTCCTGCGGGAAGTAGACCAGGCAAAGCTGCTTTGCGGCGTCGTGGTAGATCAGGGGGGCAGCGAGCATGCTGGCGGTGCGGCAGTTCGGGCAGACGGCCACATTGAGCTGGCCACTGAGGAGGGCGGCCTTGAGCTCAGGCTGCTCGGTGACGTCTACCAGCGTATAGATGCCGGCGCGAAAAGGGGTGCCGCATGCCGGGCATGAGAGCTGCACAGGCTGAGGGGCAACAGGAGGCATGATCATCTCCAATACGTGATTTGTTAAACTAGCTGATGATTATACCAGGAGTCGCCCTCGGAAGGGCGGGAATCTCGCTCCGGCGATACTATTGGCGCATCCGGGAACGAGCCGCCTGCGTTCCCCGACGTGTGATGGGGAGTGGCCCGCAGCACCCCGGCGGGCAAAGCCTGGTATTATTAGCATAAGCCCTGACTGCGTTGCGATCCTGCTTACGGAGCGAGCGCGAAGCTGCATTAAGGAGAGATCTGTGATGCGCGCGATACGGGTGCATGAAACGGGCGGGCCTGAGGTGCTGCGCTTCGAGGAGGTGCCGCTGCCTGAGCCCGGCCCCGACCAAGTGCGGGTGAAGGTGGCAGCCACCGGCCTGAACTATATCGAGACCTATCACCGCACCGGGCTCTACAAGCTACCGTTACCCTTCATCCCCGGCGCCGAGTTCGCCGGCACGATCGACGCCGTCGGCGCCGACGTGCGGGGCTGGGAATTGGGCGAGCGGGTGGCTACGGCCTCGGGCAGCGGCGGCTACGCCGAGTATGGCCTGGCGCCGGCGGCCAAGCTGGTGCGCGTGCCGGAGGGCGTGGAGCTGAAGCAGGCCGCCGCTGCGATCCTGCAGGGCCTCACCGCCCACTACCTCACCCACAGCACCTACCCGCTCAAGGCCGGCGAGACGGCGATCGTCACCGCGGCGGCCGGCGGCGTCGGCCTGATGCTCGTGCAGATCGCCAAGCGCACCGGTGCCCGTGTCTTCGGCCTGGTTTCCACCGAGGAGAAGGCCGCCTTGGCCCGCGAGGCCGGCGCGGACGAAGTGATCATGTACACCGAGGTGAACTTCGCCCAACGCGCCCGCGAGCTCACCGGCGGCCGGGGCGTTGATGTGGTCTACGACTCGGTGGGCAAGAGCACCTGGGAGCAGACGCTCGACAGCCTGCGCCCTCGCGGCTACGCCGTCTTCTTCGGCAACGCCAGCGGCCCTGTGCCCGGCATCGAGCCGCTCGCCCTCTCCACCCGCGGCTCGCTCTTCATGACGCGGCCCACTCTGGCCCACTACATCGCCACGGAGGAGGAGTTGGCCTGGCGCGCCGGCGACCTCTTCAGCTGGATCGCGGCCGGCGAGCTGAAGGTGCATATCGATCGGGAGATTCCGCTGGCGGAGGCCGCGGAGGCCCATAGGTTGCTGGAGGGTCGCAAGACGACCGGCAAGGTACTGTTGATCCCCTAAATATCTCCTCAGAGGCGCGGAGAGCGCTGCGCTTGCCCTGAGCGGCCAGAGGGTGAGAGGGCGATTGGCCCTCTCACTCTCTCAGCCTCTGGCCCCTGCCCCTCTGTGCTGAACCAAGGCTGGAATCCGTATGCGGGTAGTGATGAAGTTCGGCGGTACATCGGTCGGCAGCGCCGACGCGATCCGCCGTGTGGCCCAGATTGTGGCCGAGAGCCGCCGCGAGCACGAGGTTGTGGTCGTGGTGTCGGCGATGAACGCCCCCGACCTGCGCACAACCGACACGCTGATCGCCGCCGCGAAGGCGGCCGCTGCGGGCCAAGGCGACGCCACCGCCCAGGTGACGCCGCGCCTGCTCGAGTTGCACATGCAGGCCGCCGCCGAACTGGCCACGCCCGAGGAGTGCGCCGCGCTGGAGACCGAATTGCAGGCGATGCTGAGCTACATGAGCGACATCTCCCGCAGCATCGCCGTGCTGGGTGAGCTCACGCCGCGGGCGCTCGACCTCTTCAGCGGCCTTGGCGAGCGGCTCAACGCCCGCCTGATCGCCGCGGCCTTCCGCAGCACCGGCATCCCGGCCGAGGCCGTGGATGCCACCGAGCTGATCATCACCGACGAGCGCTACGGCGCCGCCGCCCCGCTGATGGATGTGACCCGCGAGCGCTCCCGCGGCCGCCTGCTGCCGCTGCTGGAGCGCGGCACGGTACCCGTCGTGACCGGTTTCATCGGCGCCACTCTGGCCGGCGTGCCCACCACCCTCGGCCGCGGCGGCTCCGACTACTCCTGCGCCATCCTGGGCGACGCCCTCGACGCCGACGAGGTCTGGTTCTGGAAGGAGGTGGACGGGGTGCTCACGGCCAACCCGAAGGTTGTGCCGGAGGCGCGCACGCTGCGGCAGCTCTCGTACAGCGAGATGGCCGAACTGGCCTACTATGGGGCCAATGTGCTGCACCCGAAGACGGTGCGCCCGCTGGTGCAGCGGCGGATCCCCATCCGCATCCGCAACACCTTCAACCCGACCCACCCCGGCACGCTGATCGGCGAGGGCCGGGGCGACCGGACTGCGAGGGCCGTGACGGCGATCAAGGATGTGAGCCTGATCACTGTGGGCGGCCCCGGTATGCTCGGCCTGGCGGGGGTAGCGGCGCGGATCTTCGGCGCGGTGGCCCGCGCTGGCGCCAACATCCTGCTGATCTCCCAGGCCAGCAGCGAGCAGAGCGTCTGCCTGGCCGTGCCGAGCAAGGAGGCTCCCGCCGCCGTGGCCGAGCTGCGGAAAGAGCTCGCCGCCGAGTTTTCGGCCCACGATGTGGAGCATATCGAGGTGCTCGACCAGGTGGTGATCGTAGCGGTGGTCGGCTCGGGTATGCGCGGCACGCCGGGAATCTCGGGGCGGCTCTTCGGCGCGATGGGCCAGGCCGGCATCAACGTGATCGCGATCGCCCAGGGCAGCACCGAGAACAATATCTCGCTGGTCGTCTCGGCCGCCGACGGCGACGAGGCCGTGCGGGCCATCCACCGGAGCTTCAACCTATAGAATTGAGGGGTGAGCATCGCAATCTTGCGGTTTGCTCCATGCTCACTTCTCTCTTCTCAATTCTATGAAAGTCGCCATCTTCACCGAGACATTCCTGCCCAAGCTCGACGGGGTAGTGACCATCCTCTGCCAGGTGCTCGAGCGCCTGAACGAGAAGGGCCATCAGGTGCTGCTCTTCGGGCCGCCCGGAGGGCCGGCGGAGTATGCGGGCGCCGAGGTGGTGGGCGTGGGCGGGCCGCGCTTCCCGCTCTACCCCGACATCAGGATCAACATCCCGCGCCGCTTCGTCTGGGAGAAGATCAGCGCCTTCCAGCCCGACCTGGTGCATATCGTCTCGCCCTTCTTCCTGGGGCCCTTCGGCCTCTCCTACGGGCGCCGGCTGAACGTGCCGATCGTCGCCTCCTTCCACACCCATGTGCCGAACTATGTGCGCTACTACGGCGGCGCCTTCATCGAGCCGGTGATCTGGACGTACCTGCGGAGCATCCACAACGCGGCCCACCTCAACCTCTGCCCGAGCACGCAGACGCTGAAGGATCTGCGGAGCCACGGCTTCGAGCGGGTGCGCTGGTGGCGGCGGGGCATCGACACGAACCGCTTTACGCCGGGGCCGCGTAGCGAGGCCCTGCGGGCCAAGCTCACCGGCGGCCACCCCGACGACCTGCTGGTGCTCTATGTGGGGCGCCACTCGCCGGAGAAGCGCCTCGAGCTGATCCGCGACCCGCTCTTCAGCGTGCCGGGCGTGCGCCTGGCGATGGTGGGCGGCGGGCCGAGCCACGAGCAGCTGCGGCGCCATTTTCGCGGCACCCCCACCACCTTCCCCGGCTTCCTGAGCGGCCAGGAGTTGGTGGATGCCTACCGGGCCGCCGATGTCTTCCTCTTCCCCAGCACCACCGAGACGTTCGGGCTGGTGGCGTTGGAGGCGATGGCCTGCGGCGTGCCGGTGATCGCCGCCAACACCGGCGGCGTGCTCGACATCATCAAGGATGGCGAGAATGGGCTGCTCTTCGATCCGGCGCGCCCGGAGCAGATCGGCGAGTTGGTGCGGCGGTTGCGGGAGGAGCCGGGGCTGCGGGAACGATTGGCCAAGCGCGGCCTCAGCCACGCGCGGGGGCGCTCCTGGCAAGCGACGATGGACCAGCTGATCGATTACTACCACGTGGCGCGGCGGGTGTTTACGCTGACGAGGGGGAGGTTGGGAGCGCGAAGGGTTGGATCGCGGTAGGGGGTTTGGATCGCGGAGGTTTGGATCGCGAAAGGCGCGAAATTAAGCGAAAAACACGAAACGAAGA
>DAOUGF010000846.1:0-3625 GCA_034429295.1 Chloroflexaceae bacterium | reverse complement strand
TTATCGCGCCGCGCATCACGAGCGTGCCGAAACCGAGGAGCATCCATACTGCCCAGCTGCACACTGTCATCGCCCTGCGATCGTTGACCGTCAGCTGCGTGGCGCCATCGAGGGCCAGAAGCGTCGCGGCCCAACCGATGAGCCCGATCAGCAGCCCGGATATGTCATGCAGCAATTCCATCCTGTCCCTCCACTGCCTCATTGCAGGACCAACCAGCTGCATGGTAGCAGATCACTTGGATCAAATCAACAATGCTTAAGGCCTATGTTCTGGATGATTTGCACAACCTAACGTGATTTGTACACAACAAACAAGGGGCGGTCGCTGAGCGACCACCCCTTGGAGAGGAACGAGCGGCTGGATTGTGAGACGAGCCTAGTCGGCGGTGCCGGCGGCGGGCACAGCACCCGCGAGGTCGGGGTACGCGACAGTGCCGTGCTCGCCGATATCGAGACCGGCCTCCTCCTCCTCCTTGCTCACGCGCAGGCCGATGGTGGCCTTGAGGGCGAGGAACATCGCGCCCGTCAGCACCACCGTCCAGAAGCCGATAGCGAGGACGCCGACGAGCTGCGAGATCAGCAGGGTGACGCCGCCGCCGAAGAAGAGGCCGGTGGTGCCGGTGTTGCCGGGCAGCGAGGCGAAGAGGCCGAGGGCGAGGGTGCCCCAAGCGCCGCAGATCAGGTGGACGGGGACGGCGCCCACAGGGTCGTCGATCTTGAAGCGCTCGAGCAGCTCAGCGCCGAAGACCACCAGCGGACCGGCGATCAGGCCGATGATGATGGCCGAGAGCGGGTTGACGTAGGCGCAGCCAGCGGTGATGGCGACGAGGCCGCCAAGGACGCCGTTGATCGCCTGGCCGAGGTCGGGCTTGCCGTAGCGCAGCCAAGCGGTGAGCAGGGCGCCGAACGCGCCGGCCCCAGCGCCGAGGTTGGTGGTCACCGCCACGAGGGCGACGGCATCGGCGTTAACCTGGCCGGAGATGGCGAGCTGGCTGCCGGGGTTGAAGCCGAACCAGCCGAGCCAGAGGATGAAGGTGCCGAGCATGGCCAGGGACATGTTGTGGCCGGGGATGGCGCGGGGCTTGCCGTCGGGGCCGAAGCGGCCGATGCGGGGCCCGAGGACGATCGCGCCCATCAGCGCAGCCCAGCCGCCGACGCTATGCACAACGGTGCTGCCCGCGAAGTCGGTGAAGCCCCAGTTGCCCTCGGTGCTGCCGCTGTAGGTGTTCAGCCAGCCCGAGCCGCTCCAGACCCAGTGGACAACCACGGGGTAGATGAAGAGCGAGATGATGAAGCTGTAGATCAGGTAGGCGCTGAACTTGGTGCGCTCGGCCATGGCGCCGGCCACGATCGTGGCGGCGGTGCCGGCGAAGACAACCTGGAAGAACCAGCTGGCGTAGATGGGGACGCCATCGCCGCCGGCCGAGGTGAGGAAGAACTGGTCGGTGCCGATGAAGCCGCCCGCGGAGGTGCCGTAGGCGATGCCCCAGCCAACGGCCCAGAAGGCCAGCGAACACATCACGAAATCCATCAAGTTCTTGAAGAGGATGTTCGCGGTGTTCTTGGAGCGGGTGAGACCGGCGGTGAGCATGGCGAAGCCGGCCTGCATAAAGAAGACCAGGGCGGCTGCGATCATCAGGAACAACGTGTCGAGGCCCACGGCGATTTCCTCGACAGAGGGTCCCTCCTGGGCGAAGGCGGTGCCGCTACCCGCCAACCAGAGGCCTAGGCCCGCGGCCAGGCCGATCCCAAACTTGCGCCAGGTCAGTCGCATCGGTGGCTCCTTGCTTCTCCAACACTGCGAGTACAGCACACGCCGTAACATTACCTGGCAGCGGCGGCAGGCAATGCCTATCAACGGCGAACGTGGCCAATGTCTACAAATCCTTGCGGACAACTGGTGGCCTCATAGTAGCAAAGCAGCCCGGGCAAACAAAACAGACACCGTGAACGAAATGTGTTTCCGGCCATCTGTACATTTTGCACAAATGGCCATGATCCGGCGGGAGCAGGGGGGAATCCCCTAGCGCGCCGCCTTGCGCGGGGGGCGATGCGGGCGTATAACGAGTGTGTGCCGCCCGCGTGGGCGGCCAGACCAGCAACCTCTATGGAACCAGCGCGCCTGCTTCTCGCCGATGACCACGCGGTTGTGCGCGCGGGCATCGCCAACGCCCTGGCCGACCTCCCCGGCGTCACGATCGTCGGCGAGGTGGGCGACGGGCCGGCGGTGCTGCGGGCCCTCGCCGCGGAGCGCCCCGACTGCCTGCTGATCGATGTGACCATGCCGGCCTTCGAGCCGATCGGCGATATCGGCCACATCCGTGAGCTCTACCCCGAGCTCAAGATCCTGGTGGTGAGCGCCTACGACGACGATGTGTATGTGCAGGGCCTGCTGAGCGCCGGCGTAAACGGCTACCATCTGAAGGATCAGCCGCTGAGCGACCTGCGCCTGGCGGTGCAGCGGGTGCTCGCCGGCGAGCGCTGGCTCTGCAGCCCGCTAGTGGAGAAGTTGATCCGCCTACGGGAGGGCGCCGGCGCAGCCCTCACCGACCGGCAGCGGGAGCTGCTCGGCTGCCTGCAGGAGGGCCTCGATAACCTCGCCATCGCCAGGCGCACCGGCCTGAGCGTGAAGACAGTCGAGAACCACCTGACGCGCCTCTACCGCCAGTTGGGCGTGCAGAGCCGCCTCGAGGCCGTAAGCTACATCCGCCAGCACCCAGCCCTACTCGGCCGCGCAGGCATGGGAAGTGGTCCCGCCCGTAAACCTGAGCGGCAGGCCAGCCATTTCGCCCTGCTGATCGTGGACGACAACACCCGCTACCGGACCCAGTTGCGGCGCATGGTCGAGCGGGCCTACCCCGCCGCGCTGATCTACGAGGCGGAGAACACCCAAGCCGCCCTGCGCCTCGCCGCCGGGCAGCCGCCCCGGCTCGCGCTGGTGGACGTGGTGCTCGGCGACGAGAGCGGCATCGACTGCGCCCGCAGGCTGCACGGCCTGCTGCCGGAGACGCGGATCGTGCTCTTCAGCGCCTACCCTGATCGGGAGTTTCACCGCGAGGGGCTGCAGGCGGGCGCTGTGGCCTTCCTCGACAAGAAGGATCTCGACGCGGCGGCGCTGCGGGAGCTGATCGACGACGTACTGGCGTAGGGCTCCGCCGCCCCGCCGTCGGGTAGGTGGGCAGCGTGCCCACGCCTCCTGCGGGCGCTAGCGCCCCGCACCCCGTTTGATTTGTCAGGGGGCGTACGCGCGTCCCCCGACACCCCCCGCGCCAGAGGCCTCGCCCCTGGACCCCAAACCCGACGCCCGCCAACGCCGAGAGCGCCATCGCTGCATGCTCCTCTGCGCCGAGAGCGGGCATTGCGTTCCCCGCTCCACGCCCGCAGCCCCGCAGCTTCGCTTCCACCAACAACCCTTCCCCTTGAGCAGCGAAGCTGTCGGGCAACTACCGCCGAACTAGTAGTGCAGTTCCCGCTCTCGGCGCCGAGGGGCATGCGCCGCCAGCCGCTTCGCCGGGGAACGGCGTCGGCTTTGGGGGTTTCCAAAGGGGGCGAGGCCCCCTTTGGCGGGGGCGTGGGGGCAAGCGCCCCCACAAGAACGCCCACCGCGTAGGTGGTAGGGCTTGGG
>DAOUGF010000845.1:0-1725 GCA_034429295.1 Chloroflexaceae bacterium | reverse complement strand
AGCGCAAGGGCTGGAAGAAGCCTGCCACCGCTGATGAGCACCCTGCGGCCCACGCAGCATCAGTTCGATGGGTTGGTCCTACCCTGGTCCTGGTGCCGCTGCTGCCAGCGTGCCTTCGTGAAGGGCACGTTCCGCCGCCGCCGCGTTGCGGCCACCGCGCGCCGTCCGCGTCCGCGCATTGTGCAGGAGTGCCCCTACCAGGACTGCTGGGGGCGGATCCTCCGTGACAGCCGCCCCTGGGCGAGCATCAGGCAGGCCCACCCCAGCTACCCTGAGCAGCCGGAGCGCTACGTCGTCTACGCCCACCAGACCGGCGCGCGCATCTAGACGGCCCAGCACGCTCATAGTATGGCGATAAAACGCCGCTTCATCACCATGCCATGTGCGTGGTGAGAACATTACGATCAGCATCGTCCGGCTCGACCTGTCAGGAGCAACCTGTTTCCCGCTGATCGTTGAGCGGCGCACGCCGATCTCCTGTTTCCATGAGTGGCTATACGGCCTGCGCTCGAGGCCTTGAACGCGGATTGTGAAAGCCAGTCAGCTTTCGTCGTGATTTACCTTTGCATTTCGGTTAATATATGGTATACTGAAAAGGTCAGTCAACAGCATCAGCTGTGAGATCCCCCTCCTCCTCCATTCCCCTCTGCTCCCACGGTTCCCCTTCGTCGCTCGAAGCGTGTTGTTGTGTTCGCCGGAGCGAGCGCGCCGGGCTAGTCCCCGGCCACCGGCTGTCCGAGATCGCGACGGATGTACCGTGGAGGGTGGCGCCGCTGCCCTCAGCAAGCGCTGCGCGCACGCGCAGAGGAGTGTTGGAATGCAAGTCAAGCTGTTTGTTGGCAATCTGCCGTTCAGCGTCGGCGACGCCGAGCTGACCCAGATCTTCGGGAAGCACGGCGAGGTGCAGAGCGCGCGGGTGATCGGCGACCGCGACACGGGTCGCTCCCGCGGCTTCGGCTTCGTGGAGATGGAGACCGATGATATCGCCGCGCTGATCAAGGCCACCGACGGCCACGGGGTCGACGGCCGCAATCTGCGGGTCAACCAGGCCGAGGATAAGCCGAACGGGGGCCGTAGCTCCGGCGGCCCTCGCCGCGACCGCTACTAATTCTGGCCGGGCCGATGCGGAGGCAGGGGGTAGCCCCTGCCTCCGCATCGTTTTCTCCGAGCCAGATCGCTGCGTGGATCGCAGCCTGCCCAACGCATCGTACAGGTAGAGTGCGCCTACGGAGCGCTATGGAGGCCCGCTATGCTAATTCGACCAGTCCTACGGCTTCGGCCAGGGGCGCGGCTCGTGGCTTTGCTCGCGATGCTGCTGGGCTGCCTGCTGCTCGCCCCAGAGGCTCGCGCGCAGGCTCCAGCTGTGCTGGTCGCGCCGATCCGCGGGCCGATCGACCTCGGGCTGGCGCCCTACCTGGCGCGCGTGCTGGACGCGGCCGAGGCCCAAGGGGCGACCGCCGTCGTGCTGGAGATCAACACCCCCGGCGGCAGGCTCGACGCGGCCCTCCAGATGCGCGACGCGCTGCTCGCCTCGCCCGTGCGGACGATCGCCTTCGTGGACCGGGAGGCCTTCTCGGCCGGCGCCCTGATCGCCCTCGCCGCCGACGAAATCTACGTCGC
Source organism: Chloroflexaceae bacterium (assembly GCA_034429295.1). GTDB lineage: Bacteria > Chloroflexota > Chloroflexia > Chloroflexales > Chloroflexaceae > OHK40. The sequence goes on along the minus strand of DAOUGF010000845.1, from coordinate 105 downwards.
GCCCGGCGCCGCGCTCGGCGCGGCGACCCCCGTGCTCGGCGACGGCGCGCCAGCCAACGCCAAGACGCTCTCGGCGGTGCGCGGCCTCTTCCGGGCCACAGCCGA
>DAOUGF010000844.1:0-24409 GCA_034429295.1 Chloroflexaceae bacterium | reverse complement strand
TCAGCGGGCTGCCGGCGGCCGGCAGGAAGCCGGAGTCGAGCCGCGGGTCGCCGCTGGTGGCGTGGCGCTCGAAGCCTTCGGCCAGCCACTCGCTCAGCGGGTCGCCGTTCGCCCGGCCGCTCACATAGTGGTTGTAGTCCACGATCAGGCCCGCAGCCTCAGCCGGCCTCGAGATCCGCAGGTCGTTGGTGGCGCCGCCAAAGACGTTGTTGCGCACATCGAGGCCGCTCGGGAGCGTGTCGTCCGAGACGCCCACGTAGAGCCCGGCGCCGTCCACGTCGATCACCGTGTTGTTGTAGATCCGCACGTTGTTGCTGCGGCGAACGATGATCCCGCTGCCGGCGCCGCTGTCGCCGGAGCCGTCATCAACGATGGCGCGGATCAGGTTGCCGGCGATCAGGATGTTCTCGGGGAAGATCGGGAAGTCGGTGCCGTTCTTCACGCCCCGCGTCACCTCGATGCCCTGCGCGCTGTCCCAGATCTGGTTGGCCGTGATCACGACGTTGCGCGCGCCGTACTGCACCTGGATCGCCATGCCGTCGGAGCTGTCAACGGAGCGGTAGCCCCAAGCCTGGTTGCCGTGGAAGACCACCCCGTCGGCGCTCTTGATATCAAGCGCGTTCTCGCGGTTGTCGTGCAGGCGGTTGCCCTCGATGCGGATATTCTCGGCCCAGCGGTTGTAGCCGGGGTGGTCCGGCGTATTCACCTGGATGCCGTCGCCGGAGTTGCCGTAGATGTCGCATCCTCTAATGGTGATGTCGCGGGCCGTCTTGATGCCGATGCCGTGGGCGTCGCTCGAGCCGGCGTCGAAGTTGTGGATCTTGCACCCCTCGATCAGCACGCGGGCCACATCATCGCCGACGCGCACGCCGTAGCCGCTGCCGTTCAGCAGGTGGAGGCGGCGCAGCGTCACGTCGTGGGCCGTGGGGTTCAGATCCACGCCGTCACTGTCGGCCCCGCCGACATCCACGGTGAGATCCTCCAGCACGATGTAGCTGCCCTCTATCGTCACGGTGCCACGGATGATCGAGGCGTCCATCCCGGCGCCCTTGATCGTGATCGGCGCCTGGGCCGTGCCCGACACGGCGATCTCAACCTCCTCGTTGTAGGTCGTGGCGTTAAGGACGAGAGTGTCACCCGGCTTGGCGGCGTCTACCGCGGCCTGGAGCGAGCCGCTGACAGTGATGAGCTGCGCGCTGGCTGTAGCCGGCCAGAGCCCGGTGAGCAGCAGGGCGAGGCCGTAGAGCGAGGCCGTCAGTATGGTCGCGAGCCTTATGTGATGCACGGTTGTCTCCTGATGGGATGTGCTGGGTCCGATGCGATCCGTCGCTGGTTAGGGCGAAGCCGTTCGCTTTAACCTATTTTTAACCCAGGCCACCATAGCACAGCGCGCCGCATCTGTACACCGTACCTTACTCCTAAATCCTCTTATGACCCATAGCAATGCCGATTACAAAGCGGCCCGCGGCGAAGTACTATCGCCGCGGGCCTGGTTTGCCGGGCGCTCAGCAGCGCGTTACCGGCAGTTATTCAAAACCAAATTTTAACTAATAGCACCTACGACAAGATGTAGGAGCTTTCACATTGGGCCGCCACAGCGCCGCTCATGGTGTCCTTCTATTAACCGCTCTTGTTTTCACCCTCGGCTGGCGCGGTTTGTTGGCTTTGCTGAGCAAAGGCCGCCCCGCAGTACGGGCCGGCGCCTGGCTCGGCCTGCGCATGACTGAACAGACGTTTACACGTGCTGAGCGGGGCATTCATCCTATTTTCATTACTGGACCGCACAATGGCCTGGCCATTAAGGGGTGATTAAGACGTGACAGCAGTTGTGTTAAGGGAGGCCCGGTCGGTTCTCCGCGCGGCGACACCTTGGGCCCAAATGCCCTGGTTCGCCTCAACTTGTGTCACCCCGCTGTCCGTCGCTGAGTGGTGGTCGCCGGCCCTGGCAGGAGCAACAAGAACTGAGAGGTGCCCAGCAGCTCGAGCAACTGTCCATCACCAGATTGGAAGCCCGAATTCGCAAAACATCACTCTAGCTAGGTAGGAAGGATTGCACCGTGGGAGCTATTGTTTCACCTGCTCTACTGACAAGCTTCTTCGTCCACTTGGTCGCCGACCTCATCGCTATCACGATCGTCGCCTTCGCGATTTACTTCCGGCGGCACTCCCGGCGCGACCTGCTGATGATCTACACCACGCTGAACGTCGGGCTGTTTGTGGCGATGACGGTCATCTCCCTCCAGGATACGGCGATCGGCGTGGGCTTCGGCCTCTTCGCCATCCTCTCGATCATCCGCATCCGTAGCGAAGAGTTCACCAACTCGGAGCTGGCCTACGCCTTCATCTCCCTGATCATCGCGCTGGTGAACTCCCTCGGCATCGCCGACGCCACGCCCACCCCGAATGAGGGCCTCTTCATCCTGATCCTGAACGTGCTGGCCATCCTCGTGGTCTTCGTGATGGATCACCCCAAGCTCCTGCGGAAGGTCGGTCACCAGCAGATCATCCTCGACACCATCCATTCCAACGATCAGAGCCTGCGGGCGGATCTGGAGAAGCGGTTGAACGTCCGCGTGCTCGACTATGTGATCGCCAATGTTGACTATGTCCGTGAGATCACGGTGCTCAATGTCCGGTACGCCACCGACCGCCAGGTTTGAGCCACCCCATCTCACATCCATCAGCCTGTAGGAGGAACGATTGTGCCTGACCGTATCACGATGATCACTGCGCAGTTCGATCCCATTTCGCTGGAGGAGATCAACCGCCACGCGTCCCTCCAGACCCGCGCAGACAATAAATATTTCTTGCGCTGGCCGCTTTTCGTCACCTTCATGGAGGCGTTGCGGGAGTCGCACGTGATGATGGAGATCGGCGGGCAGCGGGCCTTCACCTACGACACACAGTATTTCGATACGCCGGGCCTCACCAACTATTGGCACCACGTGCAGAAGCGGCGCAAGCGCTTCAAGGTGCGCAGCCGCAAGTATGTGGATAACGGCCAGAACTTCTTCGAAATCAAGCTGAAAGGGGGTCGTGGCGAGACGGTCAAGTACAAGATTGCCTATACCGACGAAGACTGGGGCCAGATCAACGAGACGGCGGCGGCGTTCTTGGAGGAGCGGCTCCGCGAGGCCTATGGGTACGTCCTGTCGGAGCCGATGGTGCCCACCCTGCGCACGCTCTATCGGCGGATCACGCTGGCGGCCAAAACCTCCTCCGAGCGCATCACCTGTGACTTCGATCTGACCTTTGGTGCAGACAACCGGTGGCAGGGCCGCATGGCCGATGACTATGTGCTCATCGAGACGAAATCCGAGCGCGGGCGAGGGTATGCCGACCAGCTCCTCTGGCGGATGGGAGCCCGGCCTACCTCTGGAAGCAAGTACTGCCTGGGCATGAGCCTGATCCGGCCTCACCTGCGCAGCAATCCCTTCCATCAGGTCCGCAAATCCTATTTCGTCCGTGAGACCGCGGTGCTGGCGGAGGAGCAGTTGCTCAGCGTCGCCGTCGGCGCCTCCGCTTCCAATGGCGCGCCCGATCACGGCGTGCTGCCGCTCCCGACAACCGCCGCCGTCCTCTTCGATTAATTCGATTAATCGGGGCTGGCACGGCGGCCTCCCCTCACTATCCGCCAAAGTCTACATAGGAGTAGCACAATGCGCTCTTTGTTTCCGCTGCGGGCCGTCCTGCTCGTCATGCTGCTGGCGCTGGTTCTCCCGGCCGCCATGCCCCGAGCGGGCAACGCCCAGGTCCCCACTGCCCCCCCGCCCACCTTTAGCGTGACACGCGGGTTCTACGACGCGCCCTTCCAGCTGGTGCTCAGCGCCCAGCCCGGCCAGACCATTCGCTACACGCTGGACGGTTCGACCCCCAGCTCCACCGCGGGCACGGTCTACACCGCCCCCATCCCGATCTCTACCTCCACCGTGGTGCGCGCCGTGGCTCATAACCAGACGCTCGGCACCTCGGAGGTTGTGACCCACAGCTACATCTTCCCGGCCGCGGTGCGGTCCCAGTCCGCCACCCCGCCCCCCGGCTGGCCCAGCATTTTCGCCGTCGCCGACGGCACGTACAGCCTCACCAACTACCCGGCCGACTACGAGATGGACCCGGAGGTGGTGAGCCAGTACAGCACCGTGCAGTTCGACGCGGCGCTTAAGTCGCTGCCGTCGATCTCGATCGTCACCGACCTGCCGAACCTCTGGCACGGCACCGGCGGCATCTACATGAACCCCAACGCCAGCGGGACCGACCCGTTCGGCACTCAGTGGGAGCGGCCGGCCTCGATCGAGTGGATCAACCCTGACGGCACCTCGGGCTTCGCCCAGATCGCCGGCGCCAGCATTGCCGGCGACACCAGCCGCCGCCCCTTCCGCCAGCCGAAGAAGGACTTCCGCCTCAACTTCATCGATCCCAAGTACGGCTCCGCCGGGCTGCAGTTCGATCTCTTCGACGCCACCCTGCCGGCCGCCAGCTTCGATGAGCTGATCCTGCGCAACGGCGGCAAGCGCAACTGGTCCTACTTCGACTTCGACCAGCGCCGCGAGGCCGACTACATCAACGATGAGTTCGCCCGCCGCGCCTGGCTCGACATGGGCAACGTCGGGCCCCGCGGCACCTTTGTGCACCTCTACCTCAACGGGCTGTACTGGGGCCTCTACAACGTCACCGAGCATCTGAACGGCGAGTTCCTCGCCGGCTACCTGGGGTCGACCCCGCAGAGCTACGAGCTGATCTACGCCGGCGATGATCCCCAGAGCCTGCCGGCCGGCGCGCCCGGCGCGGTGCTCGCCTGGAACAACATGATCGGCCTGCTGGCCGGCGACGCCCCGGTTGACGATACGCTCTACAACACCATCGCCAGCCAGGTGGACGTTGTAAGCCTCGCCGATTACCTGATCCACGCCCACTATATCGGCAAGACTGACTGGCCCGACGAGTACTGGAACGCCTACCGGGCCACCACCGGCGACACCCGCTTCAAGTTCGTGCCGCTGGACAACGACTCCGGCCTGAACGGCGTGACCAGGAACACCACCACGATCACCGACTCGACAGGCCCGCAGGACTCGCCCGATAGCGTTTTCCGCCGCCTGCTGACGAACGATCAGTTCAAGCAGGTGGTGGCCGACCGCTTCTACAAGCACGTCCTCCACCCCAACGGCGCGCTCAGCGCCGCGGCCTGCAGCGCCCGCTACTCCGAGCTGGCCGCTATCGTGGACCAGGCGGTGATCGGCGAGTCGGCCCGCTGGGGCGACTACATGCGCGATGTGTATAACATCACGCCTCCTGAGGGCACCAACCCGGCGCCCAAGGCCTTCCCCGCCTACCTCTACAGCCGCGATCTGCCCAACGCGTACACCGACCCGAACGATGACGTGGTCGATACCCAGCAGAAGTCCTGGGTCGTGGTGCGCGACCAGAAGCTCAGCGGCTACTGCCCGCAGCGCAGCAACACGCTGCTGTCTCAGTACCAGACCAACGGCTGGTACAACCCGGCTGTGCAGCCGCCCACGGCCAGCCCGGCCAGCGGCATGGTCGCCTCCGGCACGAACGTGACGCTGAGCGGCTCTGGCACCATCTACTACACCACCAACGGGCAGGATCCGCGCGGCGCAGACGGCAACCCGTCGCCCGCGGCCGTCGCCGGCACCAGCGTGACGATCAACGCGAACACCACGCTCAAGGCCCGCGCTCTCAGCGGAGAGAATTGGAGCCCGCTGCTTGAGGAGACGTACTTCCTGCAGCAGAACTTCAGCGACCTGGTGATCAACGAGATCCACTACGGCCCGATCGCGCCGGCCGGCGAGGATCCGAGCGACTACGAGTTCATCGAGCTCCACAACCAGGGTAGCTCGGCCATCAACCTGGAGGGCGTGACCTTCACCAGCGGCGTCTACTACCGCTTCGGTAACGTCTCCATCCCCGCGGGCGGTTACCTGGTGCTGGCCAAGAACGCGGAGAAGTTCGAGAGCCGCTACGACTTCGCGCCCGATGGGGTGTTCACCGGCACGCTGCTCAACAGCGGCGAGACGCTGGAGCTGAGCGACCCGGTCGGCGGGGTGATCGACAGCGTCAGCTACAAGAGCACGGCGCCCTGGCCCACCGGCGCCAACGCCGGCGGTGGCTCGCTGAGCCTGAAGGTGCCCGCCCCCGCTGACAACGGCTTGCCCACCAGCTGGGAGGCCTCCCGCATCAACGGCGGCACGCCCGGCGAGCCCAACAACAGCAACCTCGGCAAGCAGCTGCCGCAGCTCACCATCAACGCGCCCAGCAGCATCGTCTACGGCACCAGCCTGGTCGGCCTGATCGAGGCCACGGCTGACGTGGCTGGCGAGTTCAGCTTCAACCCGCCGCTGAGCACGGTGCTCAACGCCGGCGCCAACCAGCCGGTGCAGGTGATCTTCACGCCGAGCAATGACACTACCTACGCTGGCGTCAACCAGCAGGTGCTGATCGACGTGACCCCGGCGCCGCTGACGATCACGGCGGTGAACAAGGTCAAGAAGGTCAACACGCCCAACCCGCCGCTCGAGGCATCGTACAGCGGATTCGTCAACAACGACACCCCCGCCAGTCTCGACGTGCCGCCCACGCTGAGCACCACGGCGACCGATGCCAGCGAGCCGGGCGAGTACGTGATCACCGTCGAGGGTGCCTACGACCCCAACTACAACATCACCCACGTCAACGGCACCCTCACCGTGACCGACAAGGACATTCCGACAATCGCCTGGGGTAATGCGAGCTTCTACCTGGGTGAGATCGTCTACGGCACGGCTCTCGGCCCGGCGCAGCTCAACGCGACGGCCAGCTTCAACGGCAGCCCGGTCTCCGGCACCTTCGCGTACACCCTCGGGGACGGCACAACCCCGGCGCAGGGCAAGGTGCTCAACGCGGGCGACCAGCAGGAGCTGAGGGTGACCTTCACGCCGGCCGACACCACCCTCTTCGCCCAGGTGTCAGCCCTCGCGAAGATCGATGTCAAGCCTGCCCCGCTGACGATCCGCGCCGACAACAAGCGCAAGCTGGTCGGCACGCCGAACCCGCCGCTGACGGCGACCTACGAGGGCTTCGTCAACGGCGACACGGAGGCCAGCCTCGATACGCCGGTGGTGCTCACGACCACGGCTACGGAGAACAGCCCCGTCGGCCTCTACCCGATCATCGCATCGGGGGCCTCCGACGCCAACTACACGATCACCTTCGTGGACGGCGTGCTGACGGTGGTGACCACACTCGAGGAGGGGCCGGTCGAGTACTCCCTCTACCTGCCGATGCTCAGGCGGTAACGCCTAGCTGGCACGCCGGCGCGGGAGCGCAACTCCCGCGCCGGCCCCCACCCTCACATCCTCTCTGCCTATTCCACAGCAAGCCCCTCCTCACTATGAGGAGCGGGCGTGTGGGTGGCGTTGTCCTAAAAACGGACTAGAAGCAGGAGCTGGAACTTCATCCAGGCCAGACGGAACCGCTTCACTATTAGGTTTCCTTGCATCTCAAGCATCAGACGGTACGTAATCAGAGGAGTGCCTCATGCGTTCTCCCTTCCGGTGGCCGGCCACTATGAACGGCCCTAGCGAGCCCCGACGCCGCCCAGCGGCGAGGATCCTCTCGGCCCTTGTGCTTCTGCTCTCTATGTTCAGCGTGCTGGTGATGCCAGCCCCGGTCTCGGCTCAGGCCCTGCAGCCGCCGACCTTTAGCCACCAGCGCGGCTTCTACAACAGCTCGTTCCAGCTCACGCTGAGCGGCGCGCCCGCGGGGGCGACGATCTACTACACGCTGAACGGCAACTCGCCGGTGGACTTCTCTACCAACGAGCTGGCCAGCGACGCCATCGCGTACAGCGGCCCGATCCCGATCAACACCACAACCGTGGTGCGGGCGGCGGTCGTCAGCGGCACGACCAAGTCGGCCGTGGCCACCCACACCTACATCTTCCTCTCGTCTGTGCGCAACCAGCCCGCCGCGCCGAAGCCGGGCTGGCCGAGCATCTTCTCGAACCCCGAGCAAGTCACCAACCCGGACGACCCCCTGGGCCCCAAGGTGACTAACAACTACCCGGCCGACTACGAGATGGACCCGGAGGTGCTGAACCATCCGAATTACGACCGCGAGGGGTACAGGTTTGAAGATGTGATGAAGTCGCTGCCGACGGTGTCGCTCGTCACCGACCTGCCCTACCTCTGGGACCCGACGATCGGCCTCATCTTCAACTCGAACTACAAGGGCTCCGACCCCGAGTCGCCCCCCGACCCCTTCGTGAACCCGGTCAAGCCGCTCGACTGGGAGCGGCCGATGTCGCTGGAGTGGATCAACCCCGACGGCTCGACCGGCTTCGCGGTGACGGGCGGCCTGCGCATCCACGGCCAGGCCAGCCGCCGGCCGAACCGCACGCCGAAGAAGAGCTTCCGCGTCTACTTCCGCAAGGGCTACGGCGTCGGCAACCTGGAGTTCCGGCTCTTCGATGAGGCCACGGCCGTCAGCGAGTTCGACCGCCTGATCCTGCGCAACGGCGGCAACCGGCAGTGGCCCTACTTCGACCGCGACCAGCGCCGCGATGCCGACTACGTCAACGATGAGTGGGCCCGCCAGGCCTGGCGGAAGATGGGGCACCTCTCGCCCCACGGCACCTACGTGCATCTCTACCTGAACGGGATGTACTGGGGCCTCTACAACATCGCCGAGCGTATCGACGAGAAGTATATCGCCGCCTACTTGGGCGTCGGCGAAAACCAGATCGACCTGATCGAGTCGGCTGAGGAGCAGGACGACAACTCGGTGGCCTCCGCTGGCACCATCGATGCCTACTACGAGCTGCTCGACCTGATCCAGCCGCGGAGCACCACGCCGATCAGCAACGCCGAGTATAACGTCATCAAGACCAAGGTCGACGTTATCAGCCTCGCCGACTACTTCATCCACGTCCACTACATCGGCAAGACCGACTGGCCCGACCACAACTACAACCTCTACCGGGCGCGTGTCGGCCCCGACACCCGCTTCAAGTTCATCGCGTGGGACAACGACTCCGGCTTGAACAAGCTCAACCAGAACACCACGCTGATGACCGAGACCGAGACCTACCCTGTCTACTGGGATCCGGTAGAGGAGGAGTGGGTGCAGGACACCTCGCAGCCGCCGATGCTGGACGCGCCGATCCAGATCTTCAACCGGCTGACGACCAACGCCGAGTTCCGCCAGCTGCTGACCGACCGCTTCTACAAGCACGTGATCGACCCCACCGGTGTGCTCGCGCCCGCGAGCTGTGCGGCGATCTACACGGAGCTCACCAACAAAATTGACAAGGCCGTGATCGCCGAGTCGGCCCGCTGGGGCGACTACTCGCGCGATGTCTATCCGAAGACCAACGTAGCCGATAAGCCCTTCCCGGCCTATCTGCACAGCCGCGACCTACCCAGCAGCTACACCGATCCGACGGACGCGGTGGCTGAGGAGAACCAGAAGACCTGGCTGCGGGTGGTGAGCGAGAAGCTGAACCAATACTGCCCGAACCGCAGCTCCGTCCTCAGGGGCCAGTACCAGGTCAACGGCTGGCTGGTGGAGGGCGTGGAGCCGCCGGCCATCTCGCAGCGCGGTGGCATCGTGCCGGTGGCGCCCGGCAACGTAGTGACGCTCGACAACACGCCCAACAGCAACGCCGGCACGATCTACTACACCGTCAACGGCGACGATCCGCGCCTGGAGTTCGGCGGGCTGTCGCCCAACGCCCAGAACGGCGGCGATGAGGTCACGATCACGATCAACCGGGCGTCGACGGTGAAGGCCCGCGTGCGCAAGGACGACGGCAGCTGGAGCCCGCTGCTGGAGTATGTCTTCGCGCCGACGCAGGATCTCTCCAAGCTGGTGATCAACGAGATCCACTACAACCCCGGCGTGCTGCCGGGCCAGGACGCCAAGCTGTACGAGTTCGTGGAGCTCTACAACAGCGGCTCGACGACCCTGCAGCTCGACGGTGTCTCGTTCTCCCGCGGCATCAAGTACACCTTCCCGCCCAACACCGATATCGGGCCCGGCGAGTACAGGGTGCTGGTCGCTAACCAGGCCGGCTTCCAGAGCCGCTACCCCGGTGTCTTCGTGCCCGGCCAAGATGGCGTCTTCTCTGGGAGCCTGGCGAACGAGGGCGAGCCGCTGGAGCTGGTGGATGCTGTCGGCACACCGTTCACCCGTGTGGACTACCAGATCGACACTCCCTGGCCGAAGATGGCGGAGAGCAACGGCAAGTCGCTGAGCCTCAAGGATCCCGCGAGCGACAGCACAGCCCCGGCGAACTGGGCCTGGTCTCTCCAGCCCAACGGCACGCCTCGCGCGCCGAACGGCTTCGTTGACACCGGCCTGCTGGTGCCGTCCATCCTCTGGACGAAGCCGAACGCCATCACCTACGGCCAGCCGCTCACGGTTAGCCAGCTCAACGCTGCTCTGGCGGCCATCCTTGTCAACGGGTCCCCGGTGATCCCGGCCGGCACCCTCACCTACAACCCGCCGCTGGGCACGGTGCTCGACGCCGGCTACGGCCAGCCGCTGACGGTGACCTTCACGCCGAGCGATCCGACCAAGTACACTTCGGCGACGGCCACCGTGCTGATCGATGTCCTCAAGGCCCCGCTGACGGTCACCGCCGACAGCAAGGTCTGGCAGAAGGGCACGCCGTTCCCGCAGCTGACCGCCACCTATAGCGGCTTCGTCAACGGAGATACGGTCGCTGATATCGACACGCCGCCCGTGCTGAGCACGACGGCGACGGAGAACAGCCCCGTAGGCACCTACCCGATCACCGCGACCAACGGCCTCGACAACAACTACGCAATGACCTACGTCGATGGCACGTTCACGATCACGACGAAGTCCGTCCCCACCATCTCGTGGGCCAGCCCTGCGAGCATCACCTACGGCCAGCCGCTCACCGAGGCCCATCTGAACGCGAAGGTGAACGGCTCGATCCCCGGCACGTTCGTCTACGACCCGCCGCTCGGCACGGTGCTGCCGGCCGGTAACGGCCAGATCCTGAGCGTCACCTTCAAGCCTCAGGACACCAACACCTACGCTGAGGTGAGGGAAACGGTGACGATAGACGTTGCCAAGGCGCCGCTGACCATCCGCGCGGTCAACAAGGTCAAGCTGGTGGGCACGGAGAACCCGCCGCTGACGGCCCGCTACACCGGGTTTGTGCTCGGCGAGACGGCGGCCAGCCTGGACACGCCGGCGGTGCTCACGACGCCAGCGACGAAGGATAGTCCGGTTGGAGTCTACCCGATCATCGTCTCGGGCGCCTCCGACGCCAACTACGACATCACCTTCGTCAACGGTACCCTCACGGTCACGAACGACGCCAGGGGCCTCTACACGCTGCTGCTACCGCTCCTGGCGAGGTAACGGAACGCACGCTTAACGACGGCATGAGAGCGCAGGGAAACCCCTGCGCTCTCATTGTCCCAACGACGCCGACCAGCTGGCCGGGCACGGCTCCCATCATACTCGCCGGCCAGCCTGCATCTCATTGCCATGGTTCGGCGCCATATGTAGGTAGAGAAATATATCAAAATCAGGTAAAAGCCCGTTTCTTCAGAACTCGCTCGCGGCCTAAGCAAGAATAGTGCCAACGGTTTGAGCAGGTTGTTGTTCCAAGTAGGATTCCGAATCTCGCTTGTAACAATGAACAGGGCCTGTAAACAAAAGTTCATCACGCCTTTTCGCGGCTGCAAGAGCTTTGTCATTTTGACCTACTAGAATGCTCCCAACTACCACCGACGTGCCATGAACTCCGTACGATGCTAGATGGTAAGGAATTGCCCTGCTGAAACCGTCTGCTGGAGGTTCATGGTTGAGGCGAGTACGGACCGCGAGTAAAGCAGCTTTGGCCACCAGGTCTCGTCCGACACCGACGTTCCAATCGCATAGTTGCAGCTCCATCGTGAGCCGCCTGGAGAGGCCAGCGTAGCTCACAAGCGCACAATGAGGTGACATCCCGCAAAGATGTAGCGCAAACCGCCATTGTGATCGATCCGTCGGTAGTGGAATTACACAAAGACAGCGATTTTTAAGGAGGAGCTTCATGTTCCGTATCGTCGTCGTCGGCTCCGGTGTTGTTGGCCAGGCCACCGGCAAGGGCTTCGCCAAGAAGGGGCATAAAGTTAGCTTTGTGGACATCAACCCAGAGACGATTGCCAAGCTGCGGGCCGAAGGCCTGGATGCGATGACGATCGGGGAGGTGGACTGGAACGCCGTTGATCTGGTCATGCTGTCGGTTTCGACGCCGAGCGTGGACAACAAGATCGTGCTCGACTACATCGAGGCGGCGGCGCTGGATGTGGGTCGCGGCCTGGCGACGACCGACAACTACGTCACCGTCGTTGTGCGGAGCACCGTTCCGCCGACCACCACCGAAAAGCGCCTCACCCCCATCCTCGAGCAGGCCTCGGGCAAGCGCGCCGGCAAGGATTTCGGCGTGGCGATGAACCCCGAGTTCCTGCGGGCCGTGAGCAACGAGCAGGATTTCGCCCGCCCCTGGATCACCATTCTCGGCACCACGGAGCAGCACACGAAAGACATGCTCGATAAGCTCTACTAGCCCTTCGGCGCGCTGATCGTCCACTGCACGCCGACCGAGGCCGAGATGATCAAGTATGTCAACAACGTCTACAACGCAGTCAAGATCAGCTACTTCAACGAGGTCTACGCGATCTGCCAGCAGCTCGGCATCGACGGCCACCTGATCGGCGCGGCTGTGGCCCGCAGCGCCGAGAGCATGTGGAACCCGCTCTACGGCACCCGCGGCGGCGTGCCCTACGGCGGCGCCTGCCTGCCCAAGGATACGGTTGCGTTCATGCAGTTTGTGCGCGAGAATGGTTTCGAGCACCTGATGCTCGAGGCCACGATCGCAGTCAATGAGCGCCTCGAGCAGAAGGTCCCCGCTGTGGCCTCGCCCGACAAGATCGACGCGATGCTGCAGGCGGTGAACGCCCGTGATGTGGCGCCGGAGCAGGCCGCCGAGCTGGCGGCCGAGGTTGGCCGCTCGGCGCCGATCGTGCTGTAGCGGCTTTTCGGGAGCCTACGGCGCAATTGCAGTTGCGCCGTAGGCTCGTGGAGAGAAGGAGCATCTCCAGTGACAGTTCTTGAGGGCCTTCTCACCAGCATCCTTGCAAATCTTCTCTGGCTCGTCCCTATCGGCGCCCTGGGCGCCTTTCGCTGGGCCATGTGGATGGCGAAACGCATCCCGGCCCTTTTTTATCGGCCGATCAAGAACAACTACAACACTACAGCCACGATCATTACACCTGTTTACAATGAAGACCCGGTGCTGTTCCGCAAGGCCATCGAGTCCTGGATCTTGAACAAGCCCGACCGCATCATCGCCGTGATCGATGTGACCGATACGACTTGCATGGCGATCGCGGCCGAGTACCCAGAGGTTGATATTCTCCCGATCGAGATCCCCGGCAAGCGGGCGGCCCTCGCCGCTGGTGTCGACGCGGCCACGACTGAGATCGTGGTGCTCGTTGATAGCGACGTCATCTGGGAAGCCGATGTGCTGCAAAAGCTCAAGATGCCCTTCATCGATCCAAAGATCGGCGGCGTGGGCACACGGCAGAATATGTACCCCAGCGATGGCCGCAAGCCGACGATCTGGGAGCGCTTGGCTGATATCTATCTCGACATCCGCTACGCCGACGAGGTGCCGGCAACCACCCGCTGGGGTCGCGCCGTCAGCTGTCTCTCGGGCCGTACCGCGGCATATCGTACGGCGCTGCTCCAGAGCCTGCGGGAGCCCTTCCTGAATGAGACCTTTATGGGCACCCACTGCATGAGCGGCGACGACAAGCGCTACACCTCCCTGGTGCTGCAGAACGGCTATCGCACCTGGAACCAGCTCGACGCCCGCGTCTACTCCACCTTTAAGCCCGACTTCAAGGGCTTCCAGAAGCAGCGCATCCGCTGGAGCCGCAATAGTTTTCGCTCTGATCTCCGGGCTCTCTGGCAGGGTTGGGTCTGGCGCTACCCTTACCTGGCCTTCATGCTGATCGACAAGACGATCGCGCCCTTCACCCTCCTGGTGGGGCCGGTTGTGCTCCTGCTGGCGATCGCGCTGGGCAACTGGCAGCTCGTGGCCGCCCTGCTGATCTGGTGGCATGTGAGCCGGGCGATCAAGATCTTCCCCCATCTGCTGCGGCAGCCGCGGGATCTGTTTATTATCCCGATCTTTGTGGTGATGAACTACTACATGTCGCTGGTGAAGGCCTATTCACTATTCACAATCAGGCAGCACAAGTGGCTCACCAGGGCAGTGGCAGTGGTTAATGGTGAGGTGCGTCGGGTGAGCGAGAGCGATCAGGATGCGAAGCTCTCCTCAGCCTAGTAGATATTTGCGAAGCCCGATGTGGGCGGCCGAAGCGCTGGTGCTGAAGGTCTCCGATCAGCGCTCGCCTCGGCCTTTGTCCTTCGTTCCCTGCCGGCAGGAGACTGCTGACATGCTGTACTGGTCAAGCCGTTGAGCCGCTTGGCCCAAGGAAGCTACGGTGAGCAAGGTAGTGCAAACTCCTCAGCCAGCCAGCCAGTCAGAGCCGACGGTTGTCGCCGATCAGGTCGTGCGTAGCGGCCGTATCATCACAGTGGTGATGTTCACGGTCGTCTTCTCCCTGCTGGCGCTGCTCTTCTACTGGCTTGGGGTTGGCTATGTCAATAACTTCTTCGTCTATCGCGGCGATACCGCCTATGCGGCGCGTGAGTACCAGCAGGCCGTCTCCGCCTATACCTGGGCGGTGCGCCTCGATCGCAGCGACGCCCACTCATTCCTGAACCGGGGCTACGCGTTGCAGCATCTGGGCGAAGATATGCGGGCGCTCCCCGATTTTACCCGCTATATAGCGCTCCGGCCCACTGAGGCCACGGGGTTCCGCGCCCGTGGCGAGAGCTACGCCCATCTCGATGCGCCGGCCGAGGCGATCGCCGACTTCAGCGCGGCGATCGAACGCGACCCCGACGATGTGGTGAGCTACGCAGGCCGGGCACGGGCCCACGCGCGGCTCCAGCAGTGGGACCAGGCCGTCGCCGATATGACGCGGGCGCTGGAGATGCGCCCCAATGAGCCCTCGTACCTGCTGGCCCGCGCACGCTATGTGGAGCAGCTCGGCGAGTCCGACGCAGCGCTCGCCGATCTTGATCGCATCATTCCCCTTGCGCCTAGCGTCGAGGTGTTCCTCGTCCGCGCCAATCTCCGCGAGCGCACAGGTGATCTTGCCGGCGCCCTCGAGGATCTGAACAGCGCCATCGCCCACGACCCCGAGAACGCAGAGGCTTTCAGGCAGCGGGGCGCCTTCTATGAGCGGCGCGGCGACATGCAGCAGGCGCTCAGCGACTATCGCGAGGCGGTCCGGCTTGCGCCTGATCTGGCGTGGGCCCATCTGCGGATCGCGCAGCTCTACCGCCAGCAGGAGGATTTGGGGGCCGCGGAGCAGAGCCTGAGCATGGCGATCGCGCTCCAGCCCGACGACCCGGAGGCCTATATTCAGCGGGCCAAGGTGCGGCTGGAGCTGCGGCAGCTCGCCAGCGCGATGAGCGATCTGGACGAGGCCGCGAAGATCAATCCGGAGCTGCCCGAGATCTATCTCACCCGCGCCCGCGTGAACCGGCTTAACGGCCGCCTCACGGCCGCGATCGATGACTTTACCCACACGCTGCAGCTCGACCCGGAAAACACCAGCGCCTATCTTGCGCGGGCGCAAATCTATCGCTCGATGGAACGGCCCGAGGCCGCCCTCGCCGACCTCAACGCCTTGCTCGCCCTCGATCCGGAGCATCTCGATGCCCGGGCTGTGCGCGCCGAGCTATACCTCGACGCAGACAATTACACAGCGGCCATCGCCGATTTCGATGTGCTCATCGAACAGCGGCCAAAGGTCGTCGAGTATTACAAGGGGCGCGCGTCCGCCTATCAGGCGCTTGGCAAGCGCGCCCTGGCCGAGCGAGACTTCCGGGAGGCTGTCGCCCTTGCACCGGAGGAGACAGGCAGCTATATCGAGCTCGGGCTGTTCGCCGCTCAGCGCGGTGATATGGACGAGGCCATGCGCTTCTTCGACCAGGCCCTCAGCCTTGGCGCCAACAGCCCGCGGGTCTATGCCGCCAGAGGGCGCCTGCTGATCGAGCAGGGCGAGATCGACGCCGGCCTTGCCGATCTGACCCAGGCGCTAACGCAACGGCCCGATGATGTGGCGACGCGCCTCGTTCGCGCGAGGGCGTACGCCGAGCAGGGGCAGATTGCCAGAGCCATCGCCGACTACAATCAGGTGCTCAAGCTGGAGCCGGGCAATCTGCGGGCGCTGATTGCACGGGCGCGGCTTTACAGCGGGCTTCATGAGTACGATCGGGCCTTGCAGGATATCAAGGCTGTGCTGGATGCCGAGCCCAGCACCAGCGAGATCGTGCAGGTGCTGAAAGTGCGCGCCGCCATCCTGTTCGCCACTGGTGACAGCGAGGGCGCCCTTGCCGAGATCGTCCGCGCCCGCGGTCTCGATCCGCAGAACACCGACCTGATGCTCACGCACGCCTCGATGCTAGAGAAGCTGCGACGCCGCGAAGAGGCGCTCGCGGTCTACGGCGAAGCGCTCCCGCTCGTGCCTGTGCCGGGCGAGATCTACCTTCGCGTCGGCAAGATCCGCTACGCGCGGGAAGAGTACAGCCGGGCGGTCGTGAACTTTACCGCGGCCCTCGAGACTCTGCCCGACAGCGCTGAGGCCTACCGGGGTATCGGGATGGGGCAGCGGAGGCTCGGCAATATCGCCGAGGCGGTCGAGGCCTTCAACACCTACCTGAGCCTTGCGCCCGAGGCCGAAGATCGGGCTGAGATCGAAGCCTGGCTGGCGAAGCAGCGCTGAGCAACGCCGCGCGTCGGCTCCCCTCGCAGGAGCTGGCGGCGGCAGATTGGCCCGACCCGCAGCGCCTCTCACCATGGTGGGAGGCGCTGTAGTCCCGTCTGGCGAGCTGGCCCGGGCGCTTGTGAGCGCCGGCGCCTGTATGAACAGAAGCTTATGGACGGTTTCAGGCCCTGTTCAAAGGGCGTATATGGCTTAGGGAAGGGATAAACCCAACTTTGAGCCGAAGTGAACGATAAACGGACGCTCATTCTATACGGCGGCAGGATCAGGGCTTTTCCAACCTAAGCCATTAGAGTGTAAGCCGCCAGCATGCCTGATCGTCTCCGCTACATCCTGAAGGCATCGGCCCAGGCGCCACGCGACGTAGCCTTTCATGTTCGCTGTCGTGGCGCCTGCGGCACTTTTAAGTGAGCGTAGCCAGCGCTTTAGGAGTACAGACGTGCTAGAGCAGATCTGGAGCTTTGTACAGAGTCTCGGCAACTATCTTGCCATCCTGATCCCGATCGGGCTTATTGGTATGCTGCGATGGGCGATGTGGTTCGCCAAGCGCGTGCCGGCCCTCTTCTATCGCCCGATCGAGAACGATTACGACACCACTGCGACGATCGTCACCCCGGTCTACAACGAGGACCCGGTGCTGTTCCGCAAGGCTATCGAGTCCTGGATCGCCAACAAGCCTGACCGGATCATCGCCGTCATTGATGTGACCGACAAGCAGAGCCAGGCGGTGGCGAGCGAGTATCCGGAGGTTGAGATCAGGCTCATCGATGTGCCCGGCAAGCGGCCGGCCCTGGCCATGGGCGTCGATATCACCACGACCGAGATTGTGGTGCTGGTCGATAGCGACGTGATCTGGGAGCCGGACGTGCTGAAGAAGCTCAAGATGCCCTTCGCCGACCCGCGGATCGGTGGGGTGGGCACGCGCCAGAATATGTATCCCAGCAACGGCGACCGGGCGACGATCTGGGAGCGCATCGCCGATATCTATCTTGATATTCGCTACTCCGATGAGGTGCCGGCCACGACGCTCCTCGGTCGCGCCGTGAGCTGCCTGTCGGGCCGCACCGCCGCCTACCGCACGAAGCTGCTGCAGGAGGTGCGCGAGCCGTTCCTCACCGAGACGTTTATGGGCAGGCCCTGCATGAGCGGCGACGACAAGCGCTACACCTGCCTGGTGCTCCAGCGGGGCTACCACACATGGAACCAGCTCAACGCCCGCGTCTACTCCACCTTCAAGCCCGACTTCAAGGGCTTCCAGAAGCAGCGTATCCGCTGGAGCCGCAATAGCTTCCGCTCCGATCTCAGGGCTCTCTGGCAGGGTTGGGTCTGGCGCTACCCCTACCTGGCCTTCATGCTGATCGACAAGACCGTCGCCCCCTTCACCCTGCTGATCGGCCCCATCGTGCTGGTGCTCTCGATGATCCTCGGCTCCTGGCAGCTGGTGTTGGCCCTGCTGATTTGGTGGCACGTCAGCCGCGCCTTGAAGATCTTCCCCCATCTCCGTCGCCGCCCTCAGGACTGGCTGATCCTGCCGGTGTACATCGTCATCAACTACTACATGTCGCTGATCAAGGCCTACGCGCTCTTCACGATCAACGAGCATAAGTGGCTGACCCGCGCGGTCGCCGTAGTGGATGGCAAGGTCTCTCGTGTGTCCGAGGCGGCGCAAGAGGGCAAGGCTGCCACCTCATAGGAAGCGCATATGGTTTACCCATTGAGTGATAGACAAAAAGCCGCCGGCAGGCTTTGGCTGCTGTGCCTCCTGGCGCTGTTCATCGGCGGCGCGCTGCCCGGCGCGCTGCCGCGGGCTGCCGCACAAGAGTTGCCGCCTGTCGTCTATAGCCAGAGTGATAACACTATCTATATTGGGGCGAACTATAATGCGGCGGATCACCTCCAGGCGCAGTATGTCGAGTACCCTTCCCACCCTGACGCCCCCAAGAGCCCCATTACGCTTCCAGAGGTTGACGCGGCCCTGACAACCCAGGGCTTCCCCGATCTGATCCAGAACCAGGGCAGCGTCTGGACGCTGAAAGCCCATACGGTTATTAGCCAGACGGCCCGGCTGGATGTGACCATGCCCACGGTGAGTGTGCTGCGCCTCAGCAGCGATCCTACCGGCGTCGATACCAGCGACGGGGTTACCAAAGCCCTCACGAAGCTCGTCGCCAACGGCGGCCACCTCAACATCCAGGGCCAGTCGGCCTCGAATCGCATCCGCGTCTACTCCTGGGACCCGACCGGCAGCGACCCCGAGGGCCGCGACACCAACGTTAATGACGGCCGCAGCTACCTGCTCGCCATCTCCGGCGGCCGCATGGATATCATCAACGCCGAGATCTCTCACCTCGGCTGGAGCCCCGGCGAACCCAGCGGCCTCTCCTGGCGCAAGATGGCCAAGAAGAACGCCGACGCGACGAAGCTGGAGGATATCCAGACGGGCGCCACCGGCAGCATTCTCAACAGCGATATCCACGACAACTACTTCGGCCAGTACTCCTACGAGGCCTATGGGCTAGAGGTGCGGAACAACGATTTCCACGACAATCTCTACTACGGCTTCGACCCCCACGACTACTCGACGAAGTTTGTGGTCGATAGCAACAGGGTCTATCACAACGGCAACCACGGCATCATCTTCTCCCGCGGCTGCACCCTCAATGTGATCACCAACAACGAGGTCTACGGCAACGCCAACCACGGGATCATGCTCGACCGTGGCTCGAACCATAACGAGATCAGCGGCAACCTCGTCTACAACAACACTGACGGTGTCGCGATCTTCCAGTCCTCGAACAACCTGATCAAGGGCAACATTCTGCGTGACAATGTGCGCGGCATCCGCGTCAACGCTACCTATGACAACGACGATATCTACGACGGTATCTCGACCAATAACACCTTCACCGAGAATACCATCCAGGACAATTCGCAGTACGGCATCTATCTCTACGAGCGCGCCGACAAGAACATCATTATCAACAATGAGATCGTCGGCACCGCCAACGCTGGCGTCTACATCAAGACGGGCGGCAACCTGGTCGAGGGCAACATCCTCCGGCAGAACGGCCACGGCGTGACGATCATCGGCGGCACCTATGTGACGCCACCGCTCGGCGGGCCGACCTACGTCGAGCCTGTGAGCCAGCCCGGCCTCGATAATGTGATCAGGGCGAACACGATCGAGGACAACGCCAGCATGGGCATCCAGATCAAGGGTGGGACAAACACCGTGATCGGGACGCTCGACCCCGTCCAGAATCCCGAGCTAGGGAACCTGATCCGCACGAACGGCACCTATGGCGTGGGCCTCACCGACGGCACGACCGGAACACAGCTGATCGGCAACACGATCCACGGCAACGGCCGCAACGGCGTTCTCGTGAAGGGCGCCAACAGCATCAATAACCGGATCAGCCGCAACAGCATTACCGCCAATGCCGAGCAAGGCATCGCCATCAGCGACGGCGCCAACGGCGGCATCCTCCCGCCCACGATCAGCAGCCCGCCGGAGGCCACCACGGTTACCGGCGAGGCCCCGCCGAACAGCACCGTTGAGATCTACCGCGACGCCGCCGGCCAGGGCGCGGTGTACAAAGGCCAGGTCAGCGTCAACGGCAGCGGCCAGTGGAGCTTCCAGCTCCCCGCCGGCGACGACCCGCAGGAGGGTTACATCTCGGCCCTGGTGATCGACCAGAACGGCAATACCTCGGCCTTCGCCACGAAAGCGCCGCCTAGCTTCAAGGCCGTCTACTCGGTGGGCGGCGGGCGGAACGGCGAGCTGACGGTCTTCATCAGTGGCCCCGGCGCCGTGGTGACCCTGCCCGATATCCAGGCCGCCCTGAAGACGATCAGCCCGACCGTGACCCTGCTGGAAAACCAGGGGAACGGCGTCTGGCAGGCCAACGCCAGCCTGTTCATCAACCGCGGCGTGACGCTGACGCTGACCACGGATACGGTGAGCTGGCTCAAGCTGCGCAGCCAGGGCGATGATATCACGCTGGAGGCGGAGAAGGGGAACTACAACTATCAGAGCTTCACCGCCCTGCGGACCTATGGGGGCACGATCCTCATCGACGGTGTGCGGATCACCTCGTGGGACCCGGTCGCTAACGATTACGACCGCGACATCTCCAACGGCCGCAGCTACCTGCTCGCGAAGTACGACGCCCGCATGGATATCAAGAATGCGGAGTTGAGCTACCTCGGTTCGGCCGATGGCGAGAGCTATGGCATCGCCTGGCGCGACATCAACGACACCGACGAGCCTGAGGTGCTGCGCACGCGGGTTACCGGCGAGGTGATCAATAGCGTCTTCAGCTACAACTACTACGGTATCTACACCTACCAGGCCAGTAACATGGTCTTCCGGGGGAATAAGTTCCACAACAATATCGGCTACGGCTTCGACCCCCACGACTTCTCGCACCACTTCACGGTCGAGAATAATGAGGCCTTCGAGAACGGTAACCACGGCTTCATCATCTCGCGGGGCTGCAACAACTTCATCTTCCGCAACAACAAGTCGTACAACAACCGTTACTCGGTGGACAACCAGGACCGCAACGCCCACGGCTTCATGCTCGATCCCGGTTCGCCCAACAGTAGATATCCCCAGGAGCCTTCGTTCAACAACATCCTCGAGAACAACGAGGCCTGGGGCAATGACGGCTACGGCCTACGAGTGGTCGGCTCGATCAACAACACCATTCGGGGTAACCGCTTTACCGGTAATCTGCAGGGGATCACCCTCGAGCAGAAGAGCACCGGCAACGTGGTCGAGAACAACATCATCACCGGGAGCACGCTCTACGGCATCTACCTGATCGGCGGCTCGGACGGTAACACGCTGAAAGGCAATCTCATCACCGAGAGCGGAAAGCACGGCATCTATATCAAGACTGGCAACAACACCGTCGTGTCCAACACGCTGCGGAACAACGGCACGGTGACGGCGGCTGGCCCGAGCGGCTCCGGTCTGGCCTTCCTGCCCGACCTGCCCGCGACAGCCCAGGCCGACCTGATGCTGCCGGGTATGGCCGGCCTCGCCAGCAGCGATCCCGAGCTGCTGAGCGACCCCGCGCTTGCGAGCGCGCTCACCGGCAACCTGATCAAGGAAAACACGATCACGAAGAACGCCGACGACGGCATCGAGCTGAAGGGTGCGACGAATACCACGATCACCAAGAACACCATCAGCTATAACGACGTCCACGGGATTTACCTCTCGGCCTACGAGAGCCTGGGCGCCACGTCGAACACCATCTCGGAGAATGTGATCCTGGGCAACGCCGGTCATGGCATCAGGGCCAACGGTGTGGCGTCGCTCAGCAACGTCTGGAGCAAGAACAGCGTCAGCGGCAATGGGGCCGGCGGGATCACCAACACCAGTAGTGCGAACAATGGGATCAAGCCGCCGAAGCTCGACCCAGTCACGGGCACAACCGTGACGGGGACGGCGGCGCCGGGCGCGAAGATTGAGATCTTCTCCGACCCCAGCGGTCAGGCCCGCTTCTTCGAGGGCACAACAACGGCAGGCCCCGACGGGAAGTTCAGCTTCACCGCGAGCCAGCCCTGGAAGGGGGCAGTTGTAAACGCCACGGCCACCGACGCTGACGGCAACTCGTCGGGGCTGGCCATCGACAACGGATCTCGGTTCATATACCTGCCCATCATCCGGCGCTAACGCCGGGCTACCTTCACTCGACCCGCCTGGCCGCACAAGGAGG
Organism: Chloroflexaceae bacterium; assembly: GCA_034429295.1. GTDB lineage: Bacteria > Chloroflexota > Chloroflexia > Chloroflexales > Chloroflexaceae > OHK40. Next base: position 1,791 of record DAOUGF010000844.1, on the reverse strand, counting down.
TGTGGCCACTGCATCCTAAACAGAAAGGCAGCATCCGATGTACGCGCTGATTATGGCAGGCGGTAGCGGCACTCGCCTCTGGCCCCACAGTCGCAGCAACAGGCCCAAGCAGTTCCTGTCGCTCAACGGCGAGAGGACAATGCTCCAGGAGACGGTCGCCCGCATCCTGCCACTGATCCCTCACGACAGGATCTATGTCGTTACCGGGGCGGTCTATGCCGAGCTGGTGAAGGAGCAGTTGCCCGAGCTGCCGCAGGCGAATCTGCTGATCGAGCCGAGCGGCAAAGGAACGGCGCCTGCGGTTGGGCTTGGCGCGCTGCACATCAAGCGCCGCGACCCGAAGGCGGTGATGGCGGTGCTCAGCGCCGACCATGAGATCGAGCGGCAGGAGCTTTTCCGCCAGCAGCTGGTCGTTGGCGCAACGATGGCTGAGCAGGGCTTCCTGGTGACCCTGGGGATCAAGCCGAGCGGCCCAGCCACCGGCTATGGCTATATCGAGAGCGGCGAGCTCCTCTACTCCAGCGACGGCCAGGAGGTCTTCGCGGTCAAGCGTTTTGTGGAGAAGCCGAGCCTGGAGCGGGCGCAGAGCTATGTGGCGAGCGGCTCCTTCTTCTGGAACGCGGGGATGTTCATGTGGAGCGCCGAGCGCATCCTGAGCGAGCTCAGCCGCCACGAGCCGCTGCTGGCCCAAGGGCTGATGGTTATCAACAGCCATCTGGGCACCCGCAACGAGCACAAGGTGCTCGAGGATGTCTGGCCCGGCATGCCGAATATCGCGATCGACGTTGCGGTTATGGAGCGCACCGATCGCGCCGTCGTCATCCCGGCCGACATTGGCTGGAGCGATGTGGGCGATTGGGCCGCCCTTGCGGAGATCCTGCCGCAGGATAACCACGGCAACGCTGTGCTTGGCAACAGTGTAACCATCGACACCCGCAACACGCTGATCTACGGGAACGGCCGGCTCGTGGCGACGATCGGCGTCGAGGATCTGGTGATCGTCGATACTCACGATGTGCTGCTGATCTGCCCGCGGGAGCGGGCCCAGGATGTTAAGGCGATGGTCGCTGAGGTCCGCAAGCAGCACAGCTCGCTCGCCTAAAGTCATCGTATGGGGGCCGAAGCGGTGACTGTGTCGCTGCTTCGGCCCGACGAGGGAACCTGTGGATTGTTGTATTGCTCTTGTGTGGCCAAGACTACATAAAGCTAAGAAGTAAAAGCGCCCTCAGGGCGCCTATGTAGGGGGCATCCACCATCAAGCGCGCGACTGCACCGCCCCGGGAGAGATACAGATGTTGGTACAACCGGCGGGAAATAAGCAGGCGCTTCCAGGGTCGCCCTTCCAGAATGATCGAGTCGTGTGGCGAGGTCGCCTGCTCACTATTGTGATGTTCGGCCTCGTACTGATCCTGGTCACTGCCCTCTTTCTCTGGTTTGGGGCCCGGCGGGTGAATAAGTTCCTTGTCGCCCGCGCTGACCAGGCGTACCAAGCGCAGAACTATGAGGCGGCGTTGGAGGGTTATACCTGGGCCGCCCGCTTCGACTGGGCTGACGGACATGCCGTCTTGAACCAGGGCTACGCGCTGCAGAACCTGGGCCGGCACGAGCGGGCGGTGGCGCGCTTTAGCCGCTATATCACGTTGCAGCCCGATAGCGCCGCTGGCTATCTTGCTCGCGCCCGGAGCCTGGCGGCCCTCGAGCGCCACGAGGAGGCGCTGCAGGATTTTGCAGCGGCCCTCGAGCGTGAGCCCGGATCGGTGGCGGCCCTCGTGGGGCAGGCCCGCTCATATG
>DAOUGF010000843.1:0-6236 GCA_034429295.1 Chloroflexaceae bacterium | reverse complement strand
TTGATCCCACCGAGCCGGTCGATCAGCGTCTCGAAGCCCTGGAAGTTGATCAGCACGAAGTGATCGACCTTGAGGCCCAACAGCCGGCCGACGGTTGACTTCGCGACGGCGGCGCCGCCTCCCGGCCCGTAGCGCTTCTCGCCCGCTGCATAGGCCCCGTTGATGCGCCCCTCCCCACCGCTGGCGTAGCTCACCCAGAGATCCCGCGGGATGGAGAGCATGCTCACCCGGCCGCTGTCGCGGGCGATCCGCACCAGCACCATCGCATCGGTGCGAGTGGGCTCCGTGTCTTCAGGGCGCGCGTCGGTGCCCAAGAGCAAGATGTTGAGGGTGGGCTGACTCAGTACAGGTGCGGCTTGCTCGGCGGCCGGCGCCACGCCGGGTTGGGCCGGCTCGACGACGGCCTCGCTGGAGGCCGCTGGCTGCTCGTCTGCGGGGGTTGTATCCTCGGCAGGGTGGGCAGGTTCTTCGGTGGGAAGATCGATCGCGGCGGGGGTGACGATCATCGAGTCGATGTCGGCGAGCGCCTGTCGCCACTCAAGGGCGAGGCGCAGCATCATGGCCGCTGTGATCAGGCTTATCGTCAGAACGACGCCTATTGCTAGGCGCCTGCGGTGTGAGGACATACCTCCTGATCTCCACCGTATCATGCGCAGAATGCTCACTACTATACCATAGATGGTTCACGGCCCAACGTCCGCAGGGCTGAGATTAGGATGACTAGACAGTGAGCCTGTGCTTATAGCGGCAGCCCCACATCGCCGGCCGTAACGGTCTGCAGCGCGCCCGCCGTGTCCCGCACCAGCAGCGCCCCGGAGCGGTCCACGTCCTCGGCGAGCCCCTCCACGAGGCCGCCTGGCGTCTCAACGCGCACCGGCCGTCCGAGGGTGATCAGGCGGCGGCGCCAGGCGGCGAATAGCTCGCCCCCATCGCCGCGTATCAGCGCGCTATGCCAGCTATCGAGGCGCCGCAGCAGCGCCCTCAGCAGCGCCAGCCGGGAGACTGGCTCGCCGGCTGCCGCGCTCAAGCTCGTGGCCGGGTAGCGGGTGGTCGCCGGCGGCGGCGCGGCGCTCACGTTCACGCCGCAGCCGATGATGGCCCAATCCAGGCCGCCGGCCCCCATCCCCACCTCTAGCAAGATCCCGGCCGCTTTGCCATAGCCCGAAGACTGACTGACGACCGATGACCGCTCCGCCGCGCTCTCTGGCCGGTGATTCGTCGTCGGCGGTCCATCGCCGGTGACTGGCAGCAGCAGGTCGTTGGGCCACTTCAGCGCGGCTGTCACCGGCGCCACCTCCTCGACGGCCTCGCAGAGGGCCACAGCTGTCATCCAGACGAGGGCCACGCCTCGCTCGGGGCGCAGCCAGGCTGGCCGCAGGGCGAGCGAGAGCAGCAGGGCCGTGCTTGGCGGAGCCTCCCAGCGGCGCCCCTGCCGGCCGCGGCCCGCCGTCTGCACATCGGCGACGACAAGTAGCGGAAGTTGTTCATCGTGGAGGGCTGAGAGCAGCTCCCGCGCCACGTCCATCGTTGACGGCACGGAGTCGTAGCAGCGGATCGTCCGCGGGAGCGTGGTCGTGCGAAGCCCCGCGGCGATCGCGGTTGGATCAAGTTGGTCGGTCATATGATGCATTGTAGCAGGAGCTCTTCACGATACTGGATGCCAGCTTGCAGCTGTGCGACAATCCACCATCTGCTGTAAATCCGCGATGCGGGATAGGAGGTGCATATGGGCGAGGAGCGGATCTCGCGGCTGCGGGTGCCGGAGGAGGCCGAGCTGCCGGATGATATTCAGGAGTTGTACGCGCAGAACCGGAGCAAGCCTGGCTTCGTGCCGAATGTCTTCAGGGCCCTCGCGCTGCGGCCGTCGGTGCTGCGGGGCTTCATCGCGCTCTACGATGCGCTGATGACTGAGGAGTCGGGGCTGAGTAAGGCCGAGCGGGAGATGATCGTCGTGGCGGTCTCGGCCGTCAACCACTGTCACTACTGCCTTGTGTCTCACGGGGCGGCGCTACGCATCCGCGCCAAGGACGCCGTGCTGGCCGACACGGTGGCCGCCAACTACCGCGCCGCCGCGCTCAGCCCTCGGCAGCGCGCGATGCTCGACTACGCGGTGAAGGTGACGCGGGACTCGGCCGAGGTGAGCGAGGCGGATCTGGAGGCGCTGCGGGCCCACGGCTTCGGCGACGAGGATATCTTCGTGATCACCCAGATCGCCGCCTTCTTCAACTACAGCAATCGCATGGCCTCCGCCTTGGGGATCAGGCCGAACGCTGAGTTCTACGGGATGGGGCGATGAGGTGAGGAGTGGAGAGTGGGGTGGCTGACGGCTTCACTCTCCGGTCCAGGCGCAGCGGGGCGATCACCTTGTGGCCTCCTGGGCCCGGTCGAGGCTCTGGTCGGCGAAGGATTTAGGATCCTCGAGGGGCTCGAGGTGGGTGAAGATCGTGGTGTTGGCGAAGGTGGCGCGGACCTCCCGCTCGATCCGCTCGAGCAGATTGTGCCCGCGCTGCACGGTCCATGAGCCGGGTACGAGGATGTGGACGGAGACGAAGCGCCGGGCGCCAGCTTGGCGGGTGCGGAGGGCGTGGTAGGCAACTCCCTCGCGGCGGGCGAAGCCATCGAGAATGGCCACCACCCTATCGCGCTCGGCGGCGGGGAGGGCTGTATCGAGCAGACCGAGGGCCGAGCGGCGGATAAGCTGCACGCCTGTCCAGAGGATGTGGGCGGCCACAACCAGGGCGATGATCGGGTCGAGGCGCTGCCAGCCGGTGAGGTTCACGGCGACCACGCCCACCAGCACGCCGACTGAGGTCCAGACGTCGGTCATCAGGTGTTGGGCGTCGGCCTCGAGCGTGATCGAGTGGTAGTGGCGCCCGGCCTGCAGCAGCACGCGGGCCACCACCAGGTTGATCACCGAGGCGATGACGGAGATTGTCAGGCCCAGGCCAAGCTGCTCGATCGGCCGCGGGTCGAGCAGCCTGCCGACTGCGGTGATGGCGATGCTGCCGGCGGCGAGCAGGATGAGGCCGCCCTCGACGCCGCTAGAGAAGTACTCGGCCTTGCTGTGGCCGTAGGCGTGGTCGGCGTCGGGCGGGCGGGCCGCGACGCTGAGCATCAGCAGGGCGACCACGGCGGCCGCCAGGTTCACCAGCGACTCGAGGGCGTCGGAGAGCAGGCTGACCGAGCCGGTCACAAAGTAGGCGCCCGTCTTCAGCCCGATCGTGACGACGGCGGCCGCGATCGAGAGCCAGGCGAAGCGGGTGAGCGAGGTGGAGGCGCTCACACCACCTCGATGGCGAGGGCCACGGCCTCGCCGCCGCCGAGGCAGAGGGAGGCGATGCCGCGCCGCCCGCCCCGCTGCCTGAGGGCGTGGATGAGCGTCACGAGCACGCGGGCGCCGCTGGCGCCGATCGGGTGGCCGAGGGCGATGGCGCCGCCATTCACATTGACCCGGTCGGGATCGAGGCCGGCGGCGCGGATGTTGGCGATCACCTGGGCGGCGAAGGCCTCGTTGAGCTCGAAGAGGTCGTAATCGTCCACCGTCGTGCCGGCGCGGTCCATCAGTCGGCTGATGGCGAAGGGCGGCGCGGTGAAGAGCTCCAGCGGCGGCACGGCGGCTTGGGCGCCGTGCTCCACACGGGCGATGGGTGCGATGCCGAGCCGCGCGGCGCGGGCCGCGCTCATCAGCACGAGGGCCGCCGCGCCATCAGTGATACCGGGGGCGTTGCCGGCGGTGACGCTGCCCTCCTCGTCGAAGACGGGGCGCAACTTGCTGAGGGCCTGGAGGTTTGTGTCGCGCCGCGGGCACTCGTCGGCCTCGACGGTGATGGTCGTGCCCTTTGGCCCCGGCACCTGCACCGGGACGATCTCATCAGCGAAGCGCCCCGCGTCCATAGCGGCCACGGCGAGCTCGTGGGAGCGGAGGGCGTACTGATCCTGCTGGGCGCGGCTCACCTTATGGGTCCTGGCGATCCACTCGGCGCTGTTGCCCATATGGTGATGCTCGAAGGCGCACCAGAGGCCATCGTGGATAACGGCGTCCACCAGTTCGCCGTTGCCGAGGCGGTAGCCGTTGCGGGCGCCCGGCAGCAAGTAGGGGGCGCCGCTCATATGCTCCATGCCGCCGGCCACGATCACCTCGGCGTCGCCGCTGCGGATGAGCGCGGCGCCGAGCATTACCGCCTTGAGGCCGCTGCCGCAGACCTTGTTGATCGTCAGGGCGCCGACGGTGTTGGGGAGGCCACCTTTGAGCGCAGCCTGGCGCGCCGGGGCCTGGCCGAGGCCGGCGCTCACCACGTTCCCCATGATGCACTCATCGACCTCGGCCGGGTCGATTGCGGCGCGGGCCACAGCTGCTCGCACAGCGGCGGCGCCAAGATCGGTGGCGTTTAGACCGCGGTAGGCCCCGTTAAACTTGCCGATCGGCGTTCGCGCCGCGGCGACGATCACAACATCCTGCATAGGTCCTCCTCGAGGCTCCCTTGCCATAACTGGGGCCATTATACCCTGGCGAGATACAGCAGTCACTGGATGGAGCGTTCACGGCGGCATCCTGAGGCGGTATCATGAGGGAAAGCTGCTCAGGGTATGATGGCCCTACAGGATTCGCCGGCGGCAGACGTCGGGCCACGAGGAGGCAGCGATGAGCCAACGTTTGCGCCCGCGAAGGCGTTATCATCAGGCGGAGCTTCAGACGCGGCGGTTGCTACAGGCGCTGCTGAATCTCTACCAGCTGCTGCGAACGCCGCGCCCGCTCGATAGCCTGCTGCAGGCCCTCCTCGACACGGCCGTGCGCTGCGTGCCAGGGGCCCAGCGCGGCAGCCTGCTCGTGCTCGCGGGCGACCGGCTCCAGTATCGGGCGACCCACGGCTACAACCTGGAGATCCTGCGGCAGGTGGAGTTTCCGGCTGCGGCGATCAGCAAGTTGCTCGGCGGCGCGCCGATATCGCAGGTGGAGAGCTTCGACCATTGGGACGAGGCGAACCTGGCGCCTGAGGCCCGCGCGATCCTGCGGGAGCATGGTGTTACCGCCTTGCTTCGGCGCTCGATGATCTCCACGATCAACGTGGGCGGTCACTTCTACGGCACGCTCGTGCTCGATAACCTGCGGAGCCACCGGCCCTTCCCGGCCGAGGCCGAGACGCTGCTGCGGATCTTCGCCGAGCAGGCCGGGCAGCTGATCGAGCAGGCGCTGCTCCTCGACCAGCTGCGGCAGACGAATACCCAGCTGATCGAGGCGGAGAAGCTCGCCTCCCTCGGCCGCTTCATCGCCAGCATCGCCCACGAGATCAACAACCCCCTGACGGCTGTGCTCGGCTACGCTGAGTTTCTTAGCGAGGCGAAGCTCGATTCGGAGGCGCTCGAGATGCTCGACCAGCTGCGCCTCGGCGCCGAGCGGGTGCGGACGATCGTTCGCAGCCTGCAACTCTTCGCCCGCCAGCAGAAGAGCGGGCTTGGCCAGGTGAGCCTGAACCTGCTCGTCGAGCAGGCCCTGACGCTCATGCGGAGCGATCTGAGCCTCGACGAGGTGACGGTGACGCTCGCCCTGGATCCTGATGTGCCCTATACTTGGGGCGACGGCGGCCAGCTGAGCCAAGTGCTGCTGAACCTGCTGGTCAACGCCCATCACGCCCTGCGCCTGCGGCCGCTGCCGCGGGCGCTGACGATCGCAACGGCCCTGGTGGGCGGGGCTGATGGCCCCCGCCTGTTGCTGCGGGTGGCAGACAATGGCCCCGGCATCGCTCCTGAAGTGCTCCCCCACATCTTCAAGCCCTTCTTCACCACCAAGCCAGCCGGCCAAGGCACCGGGCTCGGCCTCAGCATCTGCCAGGCGATCGTCGTCGAGTATGGCGGCACGATCCAGGTGGAGTCGGTGCCCGAGGTCGGGACGACCTTCACTGTCGAGTTGCCGCTGCGGACCATGCCGCCTGGCGCGCTCCAGGCGCAGGCGGAGGCGCCGGCGCGCGCCGCGGCGCCACAGGGCCTGCGAGTGCTGCTGATCGACGACGATCCCTCGGTGGTGGATGTGGTGCTGCGCTCTCTGGAGGCGACCAACAGTGTCCAGGTGGCGCACAGCGGGCACGAGGGGCTGCGCCGGGCCGCCGAGGGAACCTATGACCTGCTGCTCTGCGACCTGCGGATGCCCGGGATGGGCGGCCTCGAGCTGTACGAGCGGCTCGACACGACCCACCCCGCGCTGGCGAGGCGGCTGCTCTTCATCAGCGGCGATACGAGCA
>DAOUGF010000842.1:0-3768 GCA_034429295.1 Chloroflexaceae bacterium | reverse complement strand
CCCAAGCCGGAGGCCAGTGCCGTGCCGCCGCTGATCTGCTACCTCGTCTCATCGTCGGGCTTGTGTCGTAGCCCTGCGCAGGACACATGCACGGTGGTTGCGCCCTGCTCGATCCGGCGTGCCGGCGCCACTCCGCCGCTGGCAAGCTTCCAGAATCTGTGTGAGGAAGCGAACGGCACAACCGATACTCGCACACCTTCCCGACCGTAGATCTGCCGCTGGCTGAGGCAGATGGCTCTGCCCGTCGATGGTTTGGGGCCACGCCCCACTACAGCCGTGTCGGTGTAACCGACGAGGGGCGCGAAACGCCAGCCCTTTTGCCGGGGGGCAGAGCCCGCCCACATCCTCACCCACCGTGCAGGTGGCACTGGTATGGGGCAGCGCCCCACTACAGCCGTGTCGGTGCAACCGACGAGAGGAGCAGGGCGGCAGCGCCCCATGGGCGTTGCCCATTCCTTGGCATCGCAGGCGCGGGGAATTGACGGCCGGCCCTTTAGGGCTTACGATTGGGCAGCGCGGGCGGCAGGCGAGACCAGCTCGCGGATGGTCGCCAGGGGAAAGCGACCAGGAGGGATGTAACAGCACAGCTCCGATGAAGCGCATGGGCTCCGCGATGAGCGGAGTTGACGAGGTGGAGGTTCCCTACGGCGACGTAGGGCTAACGATTGCGGATGTTCGGATCTGGATTACGGCCAGCATCTAGACCCGCAATCGGAACATCGACAGATCAGCGGAAGCCTCCCAGGCGCGGGTGCCGCCTGCGAGCGAGGGATGAATGCCTCCCGGCGACGGGCAGGACAGGTCCCTCGCAGTAGCCCACCCGACCCCATTCCCCACCTTAGTGACCATCTACAGCAACGAAGGCTCCTGCTCGGGCTGCACCACAGAGGCGCAGGGAGCACGGAGGCGGATTCGCGTGTGCCGCCCCGCGCCCTCAGAGCCGCTGCGGTGAGCTGCTGCAGCGAGCCTGTAAGGAGTATCACTCATGTGCGGAATCGTCGGATATGTGGGCAACCGCGAGGCGACGGAGGTGGTAGTCGGTGGGCTGCAGCGGCTTGAGTACCGCGGCTACGACTCGGCGGGGATCGCGATCTACAGCCCGGAGGCGGGGCTTCAGCTGCGGCGCAGCGTGGGCAAGCTCAGCAATCTGCTGCAGCGGCTGGGGCGCGAGCCGGCGAGCGGCCCGGTTGGCCTCGGCCACACCCGCTGGGCGACCCACGGTAATGTCACCGAGGAGAACGCTCACCCACACCGGGATGCCAGCGGCAAGATCGTGGTGATCCAGAACGGGATCGTCGAGAATTACCTGGAGCTGAAGGCGCGCCTGCAAGAGCTCGGCTACCAGTTTGTCTCGCAGACCGATACCGAGGTGATCGCCCACCTGCTGGGCCACTACTACCACGAGGCGGGTGCCCTAGAGCCGGCGCTGCGGCGGGCGCTGGGCGAGCTGCGGGGCGGCAACGCTGTGGTGGCCTTCTGCGCCGACGAGCCGGACCGCCTGCTGGCGGCGCGCCTGGGCAACGCGGGCGGCGTGGTGATCGGTCGCGGCGACGGCGAGACCTTTGTGGCCTCCGATGTGCCGGCCATCCTCGACTACACCCGCGAGCTGCTCTTCCTGGAGGATCGGGAGCTGGCCGTAGTGACGCGAAGGGGCGCGACAATCAGCCGCCTCGACGGCACGCCCGTTGAGCGCAGGCCGGTGATCGCGCCGTGGGACCCGGTGGCTGCGGCGAAGGGCGACTACAAGCATTTTATGCAGAAGGAGATCCACGAGCAGCCGCGGGCGCTGATGGACGTGCTGCGGGGCCGCATCGACCAGGAGGCGGGTCGGGTACAGCTGGAGGAGCTGCGGCTCGACGACGCCGTGCTGCGGCGCGTGGAGCGGATCTACGCCGTGGCCTGCGGGACGGCCTGGCACGCCGGCCTGGTGGCGAAGTTCATGATCGAGCGGCTGGCGCGGGTGCGGGTGGAGGTGGACTACGGCAGCGAATTTCGCTACCGCGAGCCCGTGCTGGGCGAGGATGCGCTGCTGCTGGCGATCTCCCAGAGCGGCGAGACGGTGGATACGCTGGCGGCGATGGAGGAGGCGCGGGCTCAGGGTGTGCCGAGCGTAGCGATCGTAAACGCGATCGGCAGCCAGGCGGCGCGGCTGGCCGACGGCGGGCCGCTCTACCTGCACGCGGGCCCCGAGATCGGCGTGGCCTCGACGAAGGCCTTCACCTCGATGCTGGCCGCCGCCTATCTTTTCGCGCTGCGGCTGGGGCAGGCCCGCGGCACGCTCACGCCCGCTCAGATCCGCGAGCATCTGCAGGCGCTGGTGGAGCTGCCCGGTAAGGCGGCGACGGTAATCGAGCGGGCCACGCCGCTCTGCGAGGAGCTGGCCGAGCGCTATCACCGGGCGAGCGACGCGCTGTTCCTGGGGCGCCAGGCCAACTACCCGATCGCGCTGGAGGGCGCCCTGAAGCTGAAGGAGATCAGCTACATCCACGCCGAAGGCTATCCTGCCGGCGAGATGAAGCACGGGCCAATCGCCCTGATCGATGAGGGGCTGCCCGTGGTCTGCATCGCGCCGCGGGACGCCATCTACGAGAAGATGATCAGCAATATCGAGCAGGTGCGGGCGCGCCACGGCCAGGTGATCGCTGTGGGCAGCGAGGGCGATGAGCAACTCGCGGCCAAGGCCGACCACGTGATCCCGGTGCCGGCCACGCTGCCACTGCTGCAGCCCATCCTCTCCGTGATCCCGCTGCAGCTGCTCGCCTACTACGTGGCCCTACGTCGCGGCTGCGATGTGGACCAGCCGCGGAACCTCGCGAAAAGCGTGACGGTCGAGTAGGCGCCTCGGGCGACTCATGCCCGCGATTCGGCACTGCGCTGACCGCGTCGCGGCAGAGCCGTTGCAGCGTGGCGCAAAGCTTGGTGTATAATTCACAACTGCTGCCCATTGCCGGTATCCTGGCTTGTGGTTGGTGATGGTTCCACCGCCAGGATACCGCAGTGGGCAGCCCTACGTAAACTGTTAGGGTATCGCCCTTCGTAAGCTGTCAGGTGTCAGAGGGTATGGACTAGCACAACACCTTCGTACTCACCCGGTTCGGATGTTGGCCGGTTCTGACCGGTCGTGCGGCTGCTCTTCCGCGGCCGGGGAGTCCTCTGCCTACCGGACTGGATTTGGCCGCATCGGTCGGTCTCGAAGCCAAATCCGCATACCGGGGTTCTGGAATGGTCTTCCGGTCATTGCAGGAGCCCCCACATCAACCGGCTCCGATGCTCGTCGCCACGAACAAAGGCGCACGAGCCGGGGTCGGTTGGCGATCTCGCTCGTCGCGCATCAACGGCGCGGCGGGGATTGGAGTTCGAGACCAAGGAGAGAAGTATGCGAATCGCGCAAGTCGCCCCGTTATACGAGAGCGTTCCGCCCGTAGCCTACGGAGGCACGGAGCGCATCGTGCACTATCTGACCGAGGAACTCGTCGCTATGGGACACGAGGTCACGCTTTACGCCTCCGGCGATTCGCGGACCTCAGCCAAGCTTGTGCCTGTCTGCGCGCGCTCACTGCGGCTCGATCCGAACTGCGTGGACCCGGTCGCGCATCACATCGCGATGCTCGAGCTCCTCTCGCGCGACTACCACAAGTACGATGTCATCCACTTCCACATCGATTTCCTCCACTTCCTGCTTGCTCGGTTCCTTCGCCTGCCGCAGCTGACCACGCTGCACGGCCGCCTCGATCTGGCGGATTACCAGCCCGTCTACGACCGTTTCGG
>DAOUGF010000841.1:0-2179 GCA_034429295.1 Chloroflexaceae bacterium | reverse complement strand
ATCGTTGTAGCTGAGGCGCTCAAGCGAGTAGCTTTGGGAACGGGGGCAGGAGCGTTATCCTCTGAGCTTTCCGGTACTTTTCTCCAGCCCATAGGATACCTCCCACGTGAGGTTCTCACCTTAAGCGTTCGCTCCAGCCCCAGCGATGAGCATACCTTGTGATCAGGACAGCACTATAGTCGATCTAATCCGAAATCGGATGGAACGGACCTATCAGGACTCGCCTCTTCTCCTCTCGCAGAACGATGGAGAGCCGACGATAAGCTGAAGAGAATGAGTGGACAGCCACAGTATCGCAGAAGCCAGGCTGCGTTCTATGCAAACGGGCTGTGGATTCGCTGATACGTCAGCGCAGAGGGTTTCGTGTCGCTGGTGAGCAGAGAATGCGCCTTGCCACCTGATTACCGCCTTCCATCTAGGGGAACTCGTAGACCAGAGGTCGCGGCCAATACTATACTGCTGACGACTTTACGGTTGGGCTTCAGGAAGCCCTAGCGCCAAAACGATAGCAGTAAGCTCCTTCCCACGACCAGATCGGCGAATGCGTCGACGGGGAAGACGTAGATGAAGATCAGCGGCTCGGAGCCTGAGATTCCTTTGCTATGCTCGCCGTGGGTACAGACTGCGCTTCGATAAGGATGGAGATCGGCACAACATAGAACCACAGATGTCGCTCGGAACGTACGGCCAAAGCATTCGCTCCGGGCAACACCCGTACCACACGCGCGACCAGGGTGAATGCTTTGGCCCTACGGGCCTACCGAGAGATTGCTGTGGTTCTATAAAGCCTGCTGTCTGCAGAGCCCATCGCCGACGACCGGATGCGAGACACTGAAGAGCTGAGAAAGGATCTGCGTGTGAACACCGCCCCTACAGCCACCCAACCGACCGCCCGCCCCGCCCTGAGCCGCCTGCTGTGGGTCGGCCCGCTCACCATCGTCGCCGCCACCATCGCCAACGTCATCATCCGACAACTCGCCGTCGCCGTGCTGCGCCCCGACCCCGCCTTCATGCCGCTAACTCTGATGCCGCCGATCCTCTTCACCGTGATAGGTGTACTGGGCGCGGTGCTGGTCTACGCGCTGGTCGGCCGCTTCGCGCGCAACCCGGTGGCGCTGTTCCGCCGGATCGCCCTCATCACCCTGGCGGTCTCGTTCATCCCCGACATCCTGATACTGATTACGGGCTTCAACCCTGGCACGACCCTGGCCAATGTGCTCGTGCTCATGGTGATGCACGTGGTCGCCTGGGCGATCTCCGTGGGGATGCTGACTCGCCTGGCCGGACCCCAGGCGTAGCGCCGGACGCACTCGTACCCGTACAGCGTAGTCCGTAGTCGGTAATCCGTATAGCGAGAGCCTCACAAAGCTGCGGCTCAACGCATTTCCGCGAGCGCAAGCTGTACACTATGGTACGCAGGAACAGCGTCTTTCTCTGCCCGCCGCTCTGCATCAGCGCCGAGCAGCCGCGGGAAGGGCTTGGCATCATCGACGAGGGGCTTGAGCGAATCGATGCGGAGGTGCGGGGATGAGCGAAGGTGATCGGCTGCGGAGCAAGTTCAGCGCGCTGGTGGCCGATGAAGCGGAGTTGCGGAGCCTGATCCCGCCGCCGGGGGAGCTATCGGGCGGCTTCTAATGTTCGAGAGCGGGCATTCCCGCTCGCTAGCCAGTGCGTGGCGCGATGGCGGCCTGTCTGCCTCCGCGGAGCCGGAGGTTGCTGCGCAGCACCCGCCACACGATCGCCGGGCGGAGGATGCTTGGCGGCGGCGCCAGGAGATTCGCCACCCGGAGGAAGGCCAGCGAGACCTCTGCATCGTGGTGGGCGGCGTGGTGGAGCTTGCCCAGATACCAGTTGATGAAGCGCGTCATCGCCGTGCGCGGCCCTGTCGTCTCCGCGAAGCGCATGTCGTTGCCGACCGCGGTGCTCCAAGGGATGTCGACGAGCGCGGCCGCACGCCTGAAGAAGCGCTCAGCAAGCCGCGCCTCGCCCTGCGCCAGGCATGCCATCAGCGCCTTGGCCTCCAGCGCCGCCACCGACATGCCCTGGGCGTAGATCGGGTTGAAGCTGCACAGCGCATCGCCGAACACCAGGTAGCCCGCAGGGAAGCGGCGCAGCCGCTCGTAGCGCCGGCGCAGGTTTGAGGGGATCTTGTAGGCCACCGGCTCGCACAGCGGCTCGG
>DAOUGF010000840.1:0-2388 GCA_034429295.1 Chloroflexaceae bacterium | reverse complement strand
CTCCTGGGCCACATCCTCGGCCAGGTGCAGGTCGCCGACGATCGGGTAGGCCACCGCGCAGGCCATGCGCTGAAAGCGCTCCACCACCCGCCCGAAGGCTTCGATGTCGCCCTGTTGGGCCCGCCACACCAGCGCCGTCAGTTCTTCCATCGCGCCCCTCGTCGCCTCGATCAGCCGTTCTGCATGAGAGTCCCATCTTGTGGGCCGGAGGTTCCACAAAATGAAAGGGCCGATACATTCGCTGAGCGAACGTATCGGCCCCGCGTGGGGTGAGCCGGTATCGTCTACAGCCGCTCGAAGATCCCCGCAGCGCCCATGCCGCCGCCGATGCACATCGTCACCAGGCCGTAGCGGCCGCCGCGGCGCTCCAGCTCGTCGAGGATCTGCACGGTGAGCTTGGCGCCCGAGCAGCCCAGCGGGTGGCCGAGCGCGATCGCGCCGCCGTTCACGTTCACCTTCTCCAGATCCATCCCCAGCTCGCGGATCACGGCGAGGGACTGGGCGGCGAAGGCCTCGTTCAGCTCGATCAGGTCGATGTCGCTGAGATTCAGGCCGGCCTGCTTGAGCGCCTTGGGGATCGCCACCACCGGGCCGATGCCCATCACCTCGGGGGCCACGCCGCCCACGGCGAAGCTGAGGAAGCGCGCCCGTGGCTTGAGGCCGAGCGCCTCGGCCTTCTCGCGGCTCATCACCACCACCGCAGCGGCGCCGTCGCTGGTCTGCGAGCTGTTGCCGGCGGTGACGGTACCGTTCTGGGCGAAGACCGGCTTGAGCTTCGCCAGGGCCTCGGCCGAGGTGTCGGCCCGCGGCCCCTCGTCCTTGCTGAATGTGAAGCGCCGCGTGACGCGCTTCCCGCTCTCGTCGAGCTCCACCAGCTCCACCTCCACGGGCACGATCCCGCCGTCGAACAGCCCTTCGCGCTGGGCGCGGAGCGCGTTCTGGTGCGAGCGGAGCGCGAAGGCGTCCTGGTCCTCGCGGCTGATCTTGTGCTCGCGGGCGACGTTCTCGGCGGTGAGGCCCATGCCGAGGTAGACGGCCGGGTCGTGCTGGGCGAGGTAGGGATTAGGCGAGAACTTGTTGCCCGACATGGGCACCATGCTCATGCTCTCGGCGCCGCCGGCCACCACCACGTCGGCAGCGCCCGTCATGATCTGCTGGGCGGCCATGGCGATCGTCTGCAGGCCCGAGGCGCAGAAGCGATTCACTGTGACCCCGCTCACCGTGTCGGGCAGGCCGGCGCGCTGGGCGGCGATGCGGGCGATGTTCAGGCCCTGCTCGGCCTCCGGCATGGCGCAGCCCATGATCACATCCTCGACCTCCCGCGGGTCGAGGCCGGGCGCCCGCTCGATCGCCGCCTTCACCACCAGCGCAGCCAGATCGTCGGGCCGCGTGGTGCGCAGGCTGCCCTTGGGCGCCTTGCCGACGGCGGTTCTGGCTCCTGAGACTATAACTGCTTCACGCATAATGGTAGGTTCTCCTTTTGGAGGGTGAGGGGGACAAGGGGAGGGGGGGACAAGGTGATACCTATCGGCACCGTCAGGATGCCCCCTGTCCCCTTGCTCCCTTGTCACCCTGTCAGTTCCGCAGCGGCTTCCCGGTCTCCAGCATGTGGCGGGCGCGGGCCATGGTGCGCTCGTCCTTGAGTAGCGAGAGGATCATCTCGCGCTCGAGGTCGAGGATGTACTGCTCCTCCACCCACTGGGGGCTGCTCAGCTCGCCGCCGCAGAGGATGGTGGCGAGCTTCTCGGCGATCACGGCGTCGTACTCGGTGGCGTAGCCGCCCTGGCGCAGCTGGAAGATCGCCACGCGGGCAGCCGCCAGGCCATCGCGGCCGAGCGCGTAGCAGCTCTTTGTAGTCGTTGGGGGCCTGTAGCCCTCGCTCGCCAGCCGTAGCACCTCCCGCTTCGCCTCGCCGATCAGATAGTCCTGGTTGAAGACGATCCGGTCGGTGGGGCGGATGAAGCCGAGCTCCTTGCCCTCGAAGCCGCTGGTGGCAATCTTCACCAGAGCGAGGGTCTCGAACACCTGCTGGAAGGCCTTGAGCGTATCGCCGCCGCTGCTGGCGGCTGCGGCGATGATGCGGCGGTTCAGCTCCTTGCAGCCGCCCCAGCCGGGCACGAGGCCGACGGCGAACTCCGGGAGGCCGATGTAGGTCTCCGCTGCGGCCACCGTCGCCGCGCCGTGCATCGCCAGCTCCGCGCCGCCGCCGAGCGTCTGGCCGAAGGGCGCCGTGACCACGGGCTTGGGGTTGTGGCGGAGCGCCATGTAGGCCTGCTGCACCAGGCCGATCAGCTCCTCCAGGTCCTCCCAAGCGCCGGCCTCCACCGCCGCGCCGAAGTCGTTCAGATCGGCGCCGGCAGAGAAGCGCGGGCCCTGGTTGCCCACCAC
>DAOUGF010000839.1:0-3394 GCA_034429295.1 Chloroflexaceae bacterium | reverse complement strand
CGGCTCGCCGTGGAAGTTGCCGCCCGAGAGCACGGTGATCTCGTCGCCGTCGCCGACGAAGATCAGCGGGTTGTCGGTGACAGCGTTCAGCTCGATCTCGAAGGCCCAACGCGCGTAGGCGATCGCGTCCCGCGCCGCCCCGTGCACTTGGGGGATGCAGCGCAGCGTGTAGGCGTCCTGCACATCGGTTGGATCGTACCCACGGGTGAACTCGCTGCCGGCCAGCAGCGCCCGCAGGTAGGCGGCGCACTCCTGCTGGCGCGGGAAGGGCCGCAGGGCGTGGATGCGCTCGTCGAAAGCCAGATGCGTGCCGTGGAGCGCCTCCAGGCTCAGGCAGCCGGCGATGTCGGCGGTCTGGCTCAGGCGCTCGGCCCTGGCCGTCTCCAGCACGCCTAGCGCGCACATCACCGCGGTGCCGTTGGTGAGCGCCAGGCCCTCCTTGGCGGCCAGCCGCAGCGGCGCCAGTCCGGCCCGCTCCAGCGCCGCCCCGCCCGCCATGCGCTCGCCGTTCAGCTCCGCCTCGCCCAAGCCGATCAGCGGCAGGGCCATGTGGGCCAGGGGCGCCAGGTCGCCGCTCGCGCCGAGCGAACCCTTGCTTGGGATCAGCGGATGCACGCCGGCGTTTAGCATCGCAAGGAGCAGTTCCAGTGTCTCGGGGCGCAGCCCCGAGTGGCCGCGGGCCAGGGTGTTGGCGCGGATCAGCATGATCGCCCGGGTGGTCGGCGTGTCGAAGGGCTCTCCCACGCCCACGGCGTGGCTGGCCAGGATGTTGTGCTGCAGCTGCTCCACATGCTCGGGCGGGATCAGGCGATCCTTAAAGGCGCCGAAGCCCGTGGTGATGCCGTAGGCCACCTCGCCGCGGGCCAACAACCGCTGCACCGCCTCGGCGGCCCGCTCCACCCGCCTGCGAGCCTCAGGGGCCAGCGCCACCCGCGGCGCCCCGGGCCGCCCGTAGGCCACCGCCAGCACCTGCTCGAAGGTCAGGCTCTCGCCGTCGAGAATGATTGCGTCATTGCTCATGGTTGGCTCCAGGGTGACAAGGTGACAAGGGGATAGGGGGACAGGGGGACAGGGTGCTCGAAGGGCTTCTATCAGCGCCGTCAGGGGTCACCTTGTCACCCCCTCACCTTGTCACGCTGTCACAAGTTCCCCTCGCTTCAGCACGTGCCGCACCAGGTTGCCGCCGAACTCGTAGGCCAGGTGGCGCCAGTCGGGCGTGTCGAGCACGATGATATCGGCCTGCTTGCCGGGCTCCAGCGAGCCCACCCGTTCACCGAGGCCTACGGCGTGGGCCGCGTTCAGGGTGGCGGCGATCAACGCCTCACCCGGCAGCAGCCGCTGGTAGCGGCAGGCGATCGCCATCGCGAGGGGCAGCGACGGGCATGGCGCGGAGCCAGGGTTGATGTCCGTGGTCAGGGCGATGGCGGCGCCCCGGTCGATCATCGCCCGTGCGTCGGCGAAGTGGGTGCCGCCCAGGTTGAACGGCACGGTCGGGATCACCACGCCCACAGCGGACGATGCGGCGAGCAGCGCGATGCCCTCCGGCCCCGTCGCATCCAGGTGGTCCACCGAGACAGCCCCCAATTCCAGGGCCATCGCCAGCCCGCCCAGCTCGCTGAACTCGTCCACGTGGGCCTTGAGCGGCAGGCCGCGGGCGCGAGCCGCTTCCAGCACCCGCCGCGATTGCGCCACGTCGAAGGCGCCCCGCTCGCAGAACACGTCCACGAACATGGGCACGCCGGCGGCGGCGAAGGGCGAGCCGGCGTACCAGCGCGCCGCGGCGGGCAGCATCTCCTCCACCACGAGCTCGACGTAGGCGTCGGCGCGACCGGCATACTCAGGGGGTAGGGCATGGGCACCGAGAAAGGTGGGCACAAGGTCGATCGGGTGGGAGCTGTCGAGGGCCGCCGTCGCCTCCAGCTGCCGCAGCTCGGCCGCCGTCTCCAGGCCATAGCCGCTCTTGGCCTCGGCGGTGGTGGTGCCGAGGCGCAGCATCTGGTCGAGGCGGCGGCGCGTGGCGGCCGCCAACTCCTCCACGCTCGCCGCACGGGTGGCGCGGGCCGTGGCGGCGATCCCGCCTCCCTCGGCCATGATCTCCTGGTAGCTGACCCCGGCGATCCGGCGCTCGAACTCGCCCACCCGGTCGCCCGCGTAGACTACGTGGGTGTGGGGGTCAACCAGGCCGGGCAGCACCGCGCAGCCCTCAGCGTCGAGCTCCGCGGCGGCCTCGAAGCGCTGGCGCAGCTCGCCCTCCGGCCCCACGGCCACGATCCGCCCGCCGCGCACGGCCACGGCCCCGCCCGGCAGCGCGCCAACCTCGCGCATCGCCGCGCCGCGCCGTGGCCCCGGCCCCGCGCAGGTGATCGCCTGGGAGGTGTTGTGAATAAGCAGATCGATGGGTTGCATGGCTATTGCAGCATCGGCATATCGATCCCGTTGGCCTTCGCGAAGGCGATCGCCTCGGGATAGCCGGCGTCGGCGTGGCGCACCACGCCCATCCCCGGGTCGCTGGTGAGCACGCGCTCGAGGCGGCGGGCGGCCTCGGGTGTGCCGTCGGCGACGATCACCTGGCCGGCGTGGAGCGAGTAGCCGATCCCCACGCCGCCGCCGTGATGGATGCTCACCCAGGTGGCGCCGCCCACGGCGTTGATCAGGGCGTTGAGCAGCGGCCAGTCGGCGATGGCGTCCGAGCCGTCCTGCATCGCCTCGGTCTCGCGGTTGGGGCTGGCTACCGAGCCGGCGTCGAGATGGTCGCGCCCGATCACGATCGGCGCCGCCACCTTACCTTCGGCCACCAGCTCGTTGAGGCGCAGACCGGCCCGCAGCCGCTCGCCGTAGCCGAGCCAGCAGATCCGCGCCGGCAGCCCCTGGAAGGCCACCTGTTCGCGGGCGAGCTCTAGCCAGCGCCGCAGGTGTGCGTTCTCGGGGAAGAGCTCGGCGATCGCCCGATCGGTGGTGTAGATATCCTCGGGGTCGCCGGAGAGGGCCACCCAGCGGAAGGGGCCCTTGCCCTCGCAGAAGAGCGGGCGGATGTAGGCCGGCACGAAGCCAGGGTAGGCGAAAGCATCGGCTACCCCAGCGTCGAAGGCGCGCTGGCGCAGATTGTTGCCGTAGTCGAACACCACGGCGCCACGGCGGCGCCACTCCAGTAGCGTCTCGACGTGGCGGGCCATAGCGGCCATCGCCCGCCGGTCGTACTCCTCGGGGTTGTCGTGGCGCAGGCGGGCGGCCTCGTCGAGGCTCATGCCCGGGGGGATGTAGCCGAAGCGCACATCGTGGGCGCTCGTCTGGTCGGTGGCCACGTCGGGCACGACGCCGCGGGCGAGCAGCTCGGGGAGCGCCTCGGCGGCATTGGCGATCAGGCCGATCGAGCGGGGCTCGCCGCGGGCGCGGG
>DAOUGF010000838.1:0-3321 GCA_034429295.1 Chloroflexaceae bacterium | reverse complement strand
TCGTCCCATCCCTTATACTCGGGGGGCGGCGGGTTGATCCGCACGCGCTCGCCGAGGGCCAGCGCTACCGCGTCGGCGTACTGCATGCCGGCGGCGTCGTTCTGCGGGCCGAGGTAGAGCTTCTCGAAGCGCAGCAGCCGGCGGCGCTGGTGCTCCTTCAGCGAGGCGCCGTAGGTGCCGATGGCCGCCACCCCCGCCACCGCGAGGCGCAGCGTGTCGGTGGTACTCTCCAGCAGCGCCGGGGCCGGGCTCTTGAGCGCCCCGTTGACGTGGTAGAGCGGCGGCTCATCCAGGGCCACGTTGATGTACTTCGGCTTGCTATCGTCCAGGGCGCGGGCCTGGAGATAGACGCAGCGCCCGCCCTCATAGGCCGGCAGCACGAGGCGATTGTGGAAGCGGTCGTGGTAGCCGCCCCCGCTCTTGCGCGCCTTGATGAGGCCGGCGGCCTCAGCGTCAGGGAGTGAGACGCCCGCCTCGGTGAGGGCGCTCGTGAGCGCCGTCCAGCTGTCGGCGGGGGCGTAGCCGAGGCGGGCATCGGGGTGGTTGATCTGGCGCTCCGCGGCGTATGCCTCAGCGGGGCTGCCCGCGTAGCGTTTGTGGTAGAAGTCGGCGGCAAACGAGAGCAGATCCTCCACCTTGCGCCGCTGCTCCACCCGTCGCTGCTCGGCGGGGCTGATCTCCAGCTTCACCCCGGCCCACTCGGCGCAGCGGCGGAGCGCGGTGGCGAAGTCCACGCCCTCGATAAACATCACGAGATCAAAGATGTCGCCCTTGCCCCCGTGGTCCGCGCACCCGCCCCAGCAGTAGAAGTACTCCTCCTTCAGGCGGAGCGACTGCCCGCTATGGCGGGGGCAGGTGGCGTCACCCTTGCCGCGTGGCACCTGGATGCCGAGGCGCTGGGCCACGTCGGGGACTGAGAGGGCGCGCTTAATGGCAGCAAGGTCTGTCATAAGCTTTCACGGCACGGCGGGCGGCTACAACAGCCGCCCGCTGTGATAGCGCTGCCCTTATCAGTAGGGCAGATCGTCGTCGGTAATGGGCTGGGGGACGTTGCGCTGCAGCGCGTCGTCCGCCACGCTCACCGCGTCGGCGTCGGGCTCCAGTGGCGCGTTGCCGCGCAGCTCGCGGCTCCACGGCTCGTACTGGCGCCAGAGCTCGGCCGCCTGCTGCACCAGCTCGTCGCCGGGGTAGAGCATATCGAGCAGCGCCTCGCCGGCGGCGTCGGGGAGTGCCAGGGCCGGCGGCGTCACGAACGAGCCGTAGCCCGTGTCCTCGTAGGCGATCCCGCCCTTCGCGTCGCGCTTTGTTGCGATGGGCAGCCAGAAGGCGTACAGGGGCAGCTGGCGGCGGAACTTGCGGGCCGCGAGGTCGATGACCGCCCGCTGGAACTGCGGGATGACGCCGCCGGGGTGGTCCTTGCCCGGCTTCTGGTTCAGCGCCCGGCCCGTCATGCCCTTCACGCTGAGCACCACCGGCCCCTCGATGCCCTCGGCCAGGCAGAGGATGTCCGTGCGCCCGCGGGCGCCGTCCTGGTACTTTGTGAGCCACTCCGTGCGGCGCTGGCCGTTGGGCAGCGGGTGGTCGATGTACCACTGGAGGCGCTGGCGAATGACGAGGATGCAGAGCCGCTCGGCCGCGAAGCCGGGCTCGTCCTTGAAGCGCTCGTCGGCGTGCCAGGGGGAGCCGTCGCCCTCCAGCGTGCCGTCGTAGAACTCAGCCTTGGTATAGAAGTCGCCGGG
Source organism: Chloroflexaceae bacterium (assembly GCA_034429295.1). Classification (GTDB taxonomy): domain Bacteria; phylum Chloroflexota; class Chloroflexia; order Chloroflexales; family Chloroflexaceae; genus OHK40. Next base: position 1,582 of record DAOUGF010000838.1, on the reverse strand, counting down.
CGTGCCGGGCTGACCCTTGGAGCCCTTCGCCCCGTTGTGCCACCAGATGCGCGGCAGGCCGTCGCCCTGCTGCTCGGTCGGGAGATCCATCGTGCCAAGCGCGTTAAACGTCGTCATGGGTGTTCGTCCTTGTGATGAGAGGTAGTGTCGTTAGCTCAATGCCCTCCAGCCTCCTCGCCCGTGTGGCCGCCCTATGTGCCGGCCAGTCCAGGCGCTCACGCATACGAGGCGCGGCTGTAAGCGACTATGGGGGTTGTGTAGGTGCATGCGGTCCGTGGTGCCCCGACTCCAGGGGCGAGGGCCGGCGGGGCGGGCTTAGGCGGCTTGGCTGGCGGGGGTTAGGCGGGCCTACATGAAGCAATAGCCGCTGTCGCAGGTGGCATCCTCATCCTCGACGGGGCGAAACATGTCGAGCTGTGTCATCCCGTCGTCCTCGGGGATGCGGACGGCCTGCGCGAGCGGGATGAAGTCACGGTGAACGTAGCGGATGTAGGCGCTGCTGCTCTCGTTGAGTTCCTTGTCTACCCGTAGTGCCGTCTCCCAGTCTTGCCCCCCGCGCCGTTTCAACTCTTGCCACGCCTCACGGCTATGGAAGGGACAGAACACGCATGCCGACTTAGGCGGAACGGGCAGGCCGTGCCGCTCCAGCCAGAGTATGCAATCGCCGCGGGTCATCTTTAGCTCCAGCAGGGGGTAGCGGTGGACGGCGTAGGGGAGTGGAGATTTCTTCGCGCGGTGCCACTCGTCAAGCGAGATGCCGAGCCACTTCTCGACGGCGCCCGGCTCCGGTGCGATCCCGCGTTCCTTCATCACCCGCTCGGTCTCGGCGTCCATCGGGCGGATCTTCCAGTGGTCGGTACACTGGCGCCGGAGCTTGCCGCGCTCGCCCGTGGTCGGGTCTACGGTAAAGGCGGGAATATGCGTGTACGTGTTACCCGTCGCAGAGACGACAACCGGGCGCCCTGTCCGCTCCGTGGGCCGCACCGTCCGCACGTCAAGCCCGCGCTTCTGGAGGTAGTGCGTCCACTCTTTTGCGAAGGCGTAGGTGTCGCTGCGCTCCCAGGTCGTATCGCTGTGAATGATGATGTCAGGGCGCTCGAACTCGCCTTCGGCCGCCATCGCGGCCAGTGTCCAACTCTGCACGCCCCAGCCGAGGGCGAGGATGCGAAGCTTCGGAGTAGTCATGGGTCAGCGTGCTCCTTTTCGGGCAGGTGCCGGGCTTCCGGTGATCTTGGTGTAGAGGGCGTCGAGTACGCGGCTATTGGCCTCGTCGTTGCTTGCGCCGCAGAACTCGCACTCGGCCTGTTCGTGGCCTCGGCCTGCCCACTGAACCTGATCGGCGTGCTTGGTGGCGCAATCGCCACAGAGCCACATCAGATCCTGGTCAGTTGCATCGGCGGCGTAGCGGAGGCTGTAGTAGGCGTTGACGAGTTCCATTGCGGTTTCCCTTGTCTGCTTCTCAACTTCTCTGAACTGATGTCAGGCGGCTAGCTTGGCGTCGAGGTGGCCGCGGTTCAGGAGGTCGTAGACCAGTTCGTCAAGCGTCTCCTCGGCCTCCTGGCGCGTGGGGGCGTAGCCGACG
>DAOUGF010000837.1:0-2819 GCA_034429295.1 Chloroflexaceae bacterium | reverse complement strand
GCGCCAGCCGGACCCGGCGCTCAAGCCAGGGCTCTTCCGCCACCGCGTCTTCGCCGCCGCCAACGCGGGGGTCGGGCTGAGCAACCTGGCGATGTACGTGACGCTGCTCGTGCTGCCGGTCTACCTCGGGGAGCGGGCGGGGTGGGACAGCGTGCGGATCGGCCTGGCGCTGGCGGTGATGTCCGCCGGCAGCGTGGTGTTCTCGCCGCTCGGCGGGCGGCTGGCGGACCGCTTCGGCCGGCGCTGGCCGACGGTGGCGGGGATGGCGCTACTGACGCTGGGCCTGCTGCCGCCGGTGGTCGATGGCGGGGCGGTGGAGCCGCTGATCGGCGGGCTGGCGCTGGTGGGGGCCGGGCTGGGGCTGAGCGGCGCGGGGCTGCAGATCAGCGCGGTGGAGTCGGTGGGCAAGGGCGAGGCGGGCGTGGCCGCGGGGCTGTTCTCGACCAGCCGCTACCTCGGCAGCATCATCGGCTCGAGCCTGCTGGCCGGGATGCTCGCGCCGGCGGGCGGCGGCGCCGGCGTCGTCTTCGCGCTCGCGGTCGGGGCGGCGGGGGCGGCCACGCTCAGCGCGCTCGCGCTGGCTGACCGGCCGCAGAGCCACTCGGGCGCGTAGCGAGCGATTTCGATGGCGGGTTGATGATTACGGCGTCGCGCACGCCTTCCACGGGTTGATGACCGTAATGCCGGTATGTTTGAAATCCTCATCGTTTCTCGTCACCAAGGCGTAGCTCCCCTGGAGAGCGATGGCCGCCAGCAGAGAGTCAATCGCTGGCATCGGGTTTCCCTCGCTCTCTAGGCGGCCGGTCAGTACGCCCCACGTCAACATCACTTCGGTTGTGATCTCGGCAATTCTTCCCTGAAAGCGAATCAGCAAGTCGTTCTCAAGCCACGCCGTCACCTGCTCGCGCCGCCTTGACGCGGGAAGCTTTTCGACACCCTTGCGAATCTCGCCGATGGTGATGGCGCTGATGTAGATCGACGCGGGATCGCGTTGGTCGATCCAATCGATCACACCTTGGTTTGGCCGCTTGCTGACGAGCTCGGAGATGACGTTGGTATCGAGAAGATATTTCATAAGGAGATATCGTCGCGGGCAGGGCTCTTATCCCGCTGCAGGTCGAGGTCCACTCCTGCGAGAGGGGACTGGCGGAAGAAATCGGATAGCTTTTGCTGGCTCAGTGTGAGCCTGCGGTATTCGGCATAGGAAAGAACAACGGCGGCTTCCACGCCGCGCTTGGTGATGACCTGCGGGCCGTGAGTCAGGGCCTCTTCGACCACCTCGCTGAGCTTGTTCTTCGCCTCCTGGAGTTGCCAGACACGTACCATGGTGAACCTCCTGTCTAGACTGTCTAGATTGTAGCCTGTAAGAGACAGGCTGTCAAAGGCGAAGGAGCTCGCCTGCGCGGCCCAGCTTCCTTCCCGCAGAGCTGCGGAACTTTGGGATCAGGCGGCCGGGTACACGGAGCCGAACGCGATCGAGACGATCTCGCCCGGCTCGAAGAGCCCGGCGAAGAAGCGCAGAGCCTCCTGCTTCGTGAGCTGGCCGAGGTCCGGGCGAAACATGACCTGCGCGCCGAAGTCGCCGATGTCGCCCAGGGCCCACGCGTAGCGGTAGTAGGCCAGCGCGAGCGGGTCGATCTCGGCCGGGCCGTAGCCCTGGAGGAACAGCGCCTCCTCGCGCGGCCCGACGAGCTTGGCGCTGATCCCGCCGATGGCGAACATCAGGTCGCGCTCCTTGGGCGCGAGCATGGTCTCGTCCCAGTCGACGATCCACACCTGCTGCTCAGGGTCGAGCAGCAGGTTGTTGGTGTGGATGTCGGCGTGGCAGAGCACGAGCGGCGGCCGGGCCTGCTGCAGCCGGCGGCCGAGCTCGTCGGCGCGCTCGAGCAGGGCGAGGATCTGCGGGCGGCGCTCGGCCCAGATCGCCGCCAGCGCCTGCGCCGCCGGGTCGTCGTGCCGCTGCGCGCCCATGGCCGCGTCCAGCCTCCTGACGGTGGCGGCGCCGTCCGGCGTGAAGGTCTCGCGCCGCATCTGGCGCGCCAGCTCCGGCGCGACGGGCGTGGCGTGGATCTGCCGCAGCGCCGCGCCGTAGTCGACCCACTGCTGCGGCGCCATCCCGCGCTCCATGCCCGTCGCCCCCTCGATGAACGGGTAGAGGATCAGCGCGTAGTCCCCGGCCGCAGCCCACAGCGCCCCGCTGCGCGCCGGGATCGGCGCGACCACCCTGGTGACCCCGTGATCGTGGAGGTAGCGCGGCACCAGCAGGCTGGCCTGGTTGGTGACGCCGAGGCGGGCTTTGAGGAAGAAGCGCCGGCCGTCCTCTAGCTCGACGCGGTAGACCCACGCCGACGAGTCGTGGCCGAGCGGGAGGAACGTGAGCTCGGTCGCGGCGAGGCCGTACTGGTCGCGCAGCGCCGCGACGAGCGCTTCGGTGCTGAGGTTGGCTGGCGGTTCGCGCATGAAGTGGCGATTCCTTTCTACGTAACGCCCGCCGTAACGATCAGCCGACGCCCGGCGGGTATGCTTGCCCGAGTTGCAGCGACAACGACGTGTGACAAGAGCGCTGAGATTGAGAGCCTGAGGAGAGCTGAGATGTCGACCCCCACCCCGCGCACCACCGCCGCCCAGCCGGCGCCAAACCATATCCTGACCCGCATCCGCGCCATCGTGACCTGGCCCTTCACCAACCGCTACGCCTCGCCGCTCTGGCTGGCGCTGCGCCTCTACATCGGCTGGATCTGGCTGCAGTTCGGCCTGCGCAAGATCGAGACCGGCTGGCTGAGTGGCGACCCGATGGGCGCGGTCGTGCGCCAGATCGC
>DAOUGF010000836.1:0-5889 GCA_034429295.1 Chloroflexaceae bacterium | reverse complement strand
CGCACACCACCCCGAGCGCAGATCCGCCACCGGCCGCTGGCAGGGTACGGCTCTCCGGCTTGGGGGTGGTCCGGAGGGGACAGCGCCCACTCCGGCGGGGGTGCAGGGGGCAGTGCCCGCCTGCAAACGCACGCACCGCGCAGGTGGTAGGGGCATGGGGCGACGCCCCAAGAAGGCCCTGCGGCGCGCCACGCTCACTCCATCGAGTCAGGCGATGGGTTATGTCAATGTACGCCTGTATGCTACACTCAAGTGGGATGCCACAACGAAGCTGAGGTGTAAGGGCGCCCACGATGGGGCGCCCAGATGGGGCACCCCAACGCCCTATCCTTCAGGATCGGCGTGCCAACCCGCCAGGGAGCCTTCTGGGGCGGAACCATCAAGCGAGGAGGGTGCAGCCATGGAGCTCGGCGCATTTTCGATCAGCCTTGCGGTCAAGGACATTGAGGCGTCACGGAAGTTCTATGAGGCCTTCGGCTTCAAGGCCTTCGGCGGCGATCCAGCCCAGAACTGGCTGATCCTGAAGAACGGCGACCATATCATCGGGCTGTTTCAGGGCATGTTCGAGAAGAATATGCTCACCTTCAACCCTGGCTGGGACCAGGACGCCCAGCAACTCGCCTCATTCACCGATATCCGCGAACTCCAGCGCCAGCTCAAGGCTCAGGGGATACAACTGCTGCAAGAGGCGGACGAGAGCACAACAGGCCCGACCAGCTTTGTTGCGGTGGACCCTGACGGTAATCCGATTCTGGTCGATCAGCATGTGTGACGCGGCAAGCTACGACTGATCGCTTGGGTACCCCCGACCAGGCGCGGATGGGAATGAAGAGCGCAGCCAGCGCAACCTGGAGCCGATCTTCTCTCACTGAAATACTGGAACAGTTCTGATGAGCGTGCTAGCCTCACTGCGAACAATCCTGCCGCTGGCGCTCAGTGCCGGGATCAATCTCTACCTGACGGTGCTCGTAGTTGGTCTAAGCATCCGCTTCGGCTGGGTGAGCTCATATCCGCCAGGGCTGCAGGTCCTGGCTTCACTGCCGCTGCTCGTCGCCGCCGGGGTGATGTACGTGATCGAGTTTGTGGCCGATAAGGTGCCCCTCGTCGATACGGCCTGGGACCTGCTCCATACGATTATCCGCCCCGCCGGCGCGATTCTGCTCGCCACCACAAGCCTCTCGTCTCTCGACCCGGAGCTGGTTGGCGCGGCGGCCGCGCTGGTCGGCGTCAACCCTGGCGTGCAGCTCTCCGGGGCGCTGGTGGCCTGCGTGGTGGCGCTGATCTCCCACGGCAGTAAGGCCGGCTCGCGCACTGCGCTCAACGTCAGCGGGGGTGGACTGACGTTTTCGGGGGTGGTGATCAGCCTGGCCGAAGATCTGGTGGTGGCGCTGATCGCCTTCCTGGCGCTGCGCTTCCCTCTGGCCGCCAACATCATTGCGGCGACGATCCTTGCTGCGATGGTGGTGCTCGTGCCGCAGCTGCTGCGCTGGGCCTTGTTCACCCTGAGGGCGATCGTGGCCCGCATACGCGGCATGATCATCCCGATCCGCCGATCCGAGCCGCTGCCGCCGAAGCACGCGGCCTTGCTCGCCGGCTTGCCTCCCACGCTAGTGGCCCACTGTCAGGCCCAAGGCGGCGGGCCGATCCGCGGGCGCTACGGCTACCTGGCCCTTACCGACGACAAGCTGGCCTTCACCTACCGGCGCCTCTTCCGCGAGCGGATCTGGTTGCTGCCCCTGGCCGATCTGCGCCACGCCAGCCTGCGCCGCGGCCTGCTGCTCCTTGTCCTCGAAGTCACCTACAGCGGCGCGGCCGGCATGGGCTCGGTGCGCTTTGCCTTCACCGCCGATCGCGCCCCGCTCGCCCAACAGTTCGTTGCGGCCCTCACCGACGAGCAGGTGACAAGGTGAGGGGCAGGCCGCAGCCTTCCTAGCATCCGTACAGCGTAGTCCGTAGTCGGTAGTCAGTACCGCGAGAGCCTCACAAAGCCAGACGGCCCACCTGATTCGGTTCACCTCAGCGCAACATACGCAGCGCAGATGAGCGAGGTTCCGGCGTATGGGCCTTCGAGGGTGAACGAAGGCTGCGGCTACGGGCGCTGACGCTCAGCGCTGCGTTGGGGAGGAGGCAGGCTGCCCTCGATGCGTTTTGTCAGGGGGCGCACGCGCGCCCCCTGACACCCCCCGCGCCAGCGGCCTCGCCCCTGGACCCCAAAGCCGACGCTTTTCCCAGGCGAGAGCGGCTGGCGGCGTATGCCCCTCGGCGCCGAGAGCGGGCATGGCGTTCCCTGCCCCACGCCCGCTGCCGGACAGCCTCGCTCCCACCAACATCCCTTTAGCCAGCGAAGCCGTCGGGCAACTGCCGCCGAGCTGGCACAGCCGCTCCCGCTCTCGGCGCAGAGGGGCATGCAGCGATGTGGTACTGGTATAGGGCAAGTGCAGCGAGCTGGCGGGGAGCGCGAGGGGCAGAGCCCACTCGCAATACCCACCGCTGACACGCCGTGCCCAAGAGGGCCGGCGCGGCCCCTGGAGCCGCGACTCCCATGGTTGCCCCTGTTCGTAGGGCCGTGTATAGTGGGGCCTGCGAGCTATCTGCCCCGCCAGGCCACAGCGCCAGCGGCGGAGTGAAGCTCCTCGCCTGCCGCCGGGCGACGCGCTGTGGCGGCTCAATGCCGAGATCTGGAATGCAGCGACGAGAGGTTCGCTATCAGGCCGCTGTGGTGCACGACCACCACGTGTTGCTACTTAAAGTCTTCGACCGCGCCGCCGGCGTCGAGTTCTGGCTGCTCCCCGGCGGCGGGCGCGAGCCGGGCGAGCACGAGGCCGACTGCCTGCGCCGCGAGCTGCGCGAGGAGACCCATCTGGAGATAGAGGTCGGCCCCTTGCTCTTCGAGACGCCCGACATCCCCGGAGGGATGTACGATCGTCTGCGCACCTATCGCTGCTCGATCCTCGCCGGCGAGGCTCGGCCCGGCAGCGAGCCGGAGGTTGACCAGGACGGGCATGCGACGATCCGCTCGCTGGGCTGGTTCGACCTGCGAGACCCCGCGAGCTGGGAGCCGTCGCTGTTCGCGACGAGAGTCACCTGCGACCATCTCCTGCGGCTGCGCGCCGCCCTCGGCTACGCGCACACGGCGCCTAAGCCGGCGCAATGGGGACCTGAGCACGGCAGCGCCTTCGTCGAGCCAGGCGTGGCGGAGGCCTACCGTCACCGGCCGCCCTACCCGCCCGATGCCATCGCCGCCCTCGTCGCCCTGCTCACCCCAAGCGCCCCGGCGCGAGTACTCGACGCAGGCTGTGGCATAGGCCACGTCGCCCGGCCGCTGGCGCCTTTGGTTGAGCGTGTGGACGCTGTCGACATCGCCCCTGAGATGATTGCGGTAGGGCGGCAGGCGCCCGGCGGCGATCACCCCCATATCCGCTGGATCTGCAGCCCGATGGAGACCTTCGCCGCCGACCCGCCCTACGCCTTGATCGTGGCCGGGGCCAGCCTGCACTGGATGGAGTGGGAGGTAGTGCTGCCGCGATTTGCGGCCTGGCTCGCGCCTGGCGGCGCGCTCGTCCTGCTCGACGATCAGATCGAGCCGACGCCTTGGGACGAGGAGATCAGGCCCCTGATCGCACGTTATTCCACCAACCGCGATTTCCAACCCTACAGCACCCGTACCATCGCCGATGAACTGATGCGGCGCGGACTCTTCCGCGAGTTGGGCACACGCCGGATCGAGCCGGTCGCCTTCGAGCAGCCGATCGCGGAGTACATCGAGGCCTTTCACGCCCGCAATGGCCTCGTGCGCGAGCGCATGGGCGCCGACGCAGAGGCCTTCGATGAGGCCGCGGCAGCCATCCTGGCGCCACACTGCCCGGATGGGCGCGTCCGGCTCTACGTCGGGGCCACGCTGATCTGGGGCCTGCCGCTCACACTACCGTAGGCGACGCACCGTTCCTCCCTCACGCTAGAAATGATAGAAGACGACCAAGCACGATGCAGCTCGAACTCTGGCAGTGGGCAGCGGGAGCGCTCGGCGCTTTTCTCGCGGGCCTCTCGAAGACAGGTCTTCCCGGCCTCGGCTCGCTCAATGTCGCCCTCTTTGCGCTTGCGTTCCCCCTACGGGAGTCGGTCGGCACCGTGCTGATCATCCTGATCTGCGCCGACCTTGTGGCGATCGCCGCATATCGTAGGGACGCAAGCTGGACACATCTGTGGAAGCTCTTCCCGTGGGCCGCGGTCGGGATTGTGCTCGGATACCTCACCCTTGGCCGGATCGATGAGAGCGGGATGCGCCGCCTCATCGGGGGTATTCTCTTCATCCTCTCAACCCTTCAGCTCGTGCGCTCACGCCGGCCCGCGAACCCGGGCGATGAGGCGCCGCCCGCGAGCCGGCTCGTTGCCTCGCTCACAGGCATCACCGCTGGGTTCACGACGATGGCCGCCAACGCCGGCGGGCCAGTCATGACGCTCTACCTCCTGGCGATGCGCGTCCCCAAGATCGCCTTCGTCGGGACGACTGTCTGGTACTTCTTCCTGCTGAACCTGTTCAAGCTGCCCTTTAGCGCCTCGCTTGGCTTGATCAACCTGTCCAACCTGGGCGTGTCGCTGATCCTCGGCCTCGTCGCGATGCTCGGAGCGACGATCGGCCGCCCCATCGTCGAGCGGCTCAACCAGCGTACCTTCGAACTCATCGCCCTCGCCCTGACCTTTGTGGCAGCACTCGTCATGCTGGGCTAAATACTTCGCAGAGGATCTGGTGAACGCTTGGGCTTTCGAGCGTGCCCATCGCGCAGAGATCGAAATGGATCTGCGCGCATAAGCCCGTGCGGCACCCCTCAGCTTGCCGCAGGCAGCGGCGCGTCGAGGAACGGCGGGATGATCGCCAGCAGCAGGTCGGCGCGCTGCACCACTGTGACATGGGTCGTGCCGGGCAGAATCGCCAACTGCGACCGCGGGAGCCCCACCATATCGCCGGCAACCCCGCCGCCCAGCAGCCGGAACAGCTCAGCCGCATGCTCGGGCCGGACGATGTCGGAGTCGCCGATGATCAGCAGCGTCGGCGCGGTGATGGCTCGGATCGCCTCGGCCGGGATATCCTTGATGTTCTGGTCCATCGCGGTCTTCTTGGCGAACAGCGTGGCGAAATCATCGGGGTTGGGCGCGATCCGCAGATACTCCTCGTGCCAGGGGGAGCCATGCATCATCTCGGGCCGCATCTCCCCCAAACCCTCCATCAGCCCGGGGTGGAGGCCGGCCATGGTGTAGCTGACCGAGGCGAGCACGAGCTTGCGCACCAGCTGCGGGTGCCTGAGGGCCATGTGCAGCGCCACGCTGCCGCCCATGCTGTAGCCGAAGAAGTCTGCCTGCGGGATGCCGAGCTGCTGCAGCGCTGCGGCGACGTCGTCGGCGAACTGCTCAATGCTCATCGGTCGGTCGATGTCGGCGGTGCGGCCGTGGCCCTGCAACTCAAAGGCGATGACTTGGCGACCGGCGGCCAGGCCCGGTAGCAGCGCCTCGAAGGAGCTACCGATCGCCGAGAAGGCGCCGTGGAGCAGTACCAGCGGGGTACTGCCGCTGCCATGGATCTCGTAGTACATCTGCAGGCCGTTCACCGCGGCGTAGCCGGTGCGCAGGGTTGCGGATAGCATGGTCGTCCCTTTCTCGATCGCCGCCCCCGCTGTTGGGCGGCGCAGCAAGATTGCTCTCTCACCAGCTAGTCGTCTGGCATCGCGCCGGATCGACAGCCGGCCGAGCCCGCAATCATTGCTTCCGGGGCGTGAGCAAAGTCTACGGGGTGCTGGCGCCCCCACTCCCCCGGCGGCGGGGCGCCAGCGCCCTAAGCTGGACCATCTTGCGCGATGGGCAGGCCTGCGAGCGGGCTCTGCCCCTCGCGCTCCC
>DAOUGF010000835.1:0-2858 GCA_034429295.1 Chloroflexaceae bacterium | reverse complement strand
GGCTATCGTGTGGTGGCCTGTACCGGCCGCTACGAGGAGGCCAGCTACCTGCGGGAGCTCGGCGCCACCCTGGTGATGAACCGGCAGGAGCTGTTGCAGCCCTCCCGCCCCCTGGAGAGCGAGCGCTGGGCCGGCGCGATCGATACGGTGGGCGGGGCCATCCTGGGCGCGATCTTTCCCGCAGTGGCCTACCATGGCGTGGTGGCGGCCTGCGGCAACACCGGCGGTACCGAGTTCACCGCCTCGGTCTTCCCCTTCATCCTCCGTGGTGTCCAGCTGATCGGCGTCGAGTCGGTGCTGGTGCCGGCCGGCGAGCGCCGCGCCGCCTGGGAGCGGCTCGCCCGCGACTTGACTTCGGAGCAGATCGAGCGTATGGCCCGGGTGATCCCCCTCGCAGCCGTGCCAGAGTACGCCGATCAGATCACTCGTGGTTTGGTTCGTGGCCGCCTTGTTGTTGATGTAAACGCATGATGCTGAGCACTCGCCTTGCCACCCCCGCCGACGCTCCGGCTATCGCCGCGATTTACAACCAGGGTATCGAGGATCGTGTCGCTACCTTCGAGACCAGGCTGCGCAGCCCGGAAGATCTGCAGTCCTGGTTTGGCGGACGCCACCCGGTCGTTGTTGCCGAACGGGAGGGCGTCGTGGTCGCCTTCGCCAGCACCTCCACCTACCGCCCCCGCGAGTGCTACGACGGCGTGGCCGAGTTCTCAGTCTATGTCGCCCGCGAGGCCCGCGGGCATGGAGTGGGGCGGGTCGCCCTGGAGGCGCTGATCGCTGCCGCGGCCGAGGCCGGCTTCTGGAAGCTGGTCTCGCGGGTGTTCGTGGAGAACACCGCCAGCCGCCGCCTGCTGGCCACGCTGGGCTTTCGTGAGGTGGGCATCTATCAAAACCACGGCCGCCTCGATGGCGTCTGGCGCGATGTGGTGATCGTCGAGCGGCTCATCCCGGAGAATCTGTAATCGAGAGAGTGCGGCGCGCCGGGCTGCTCAATCCACGCCCACGACGACGATCGTCATGTCGTCGAACTGCTCGGCCGCGCCGCGGAAGGCGTTGAGCGCCGCGAAGCTGTTCGCGCAGATCTCCTCAGGCGTCTTCGCCCGCTGCTCCTCCAAGATCGCCTGCAGCCTCGGCAGCTCCAGGCGCTCGCCCGCCTCGTTGAAGACATCGGTGAGCCCATCGGTGTAGAGCACGAGCCGGTCGCCCGGGCCCAGCTGCAGCCGCTCCTCGGTGAGTTGCTCGGGCTCCAGATCGAGCATGCCGAGCACGGTGCCCTTTCCGACGAGCTGCTCCACCGTGCCGCTGCTCCGGAAGAGCAGCGGGTAGTCGTGGCCGGCTCTGGCGAAGGTGAGCCGGCGGCTCGGGGCGGCGATGACCCCGTAGAAGACCGTGACGAACATCTGCGGGTCGCCCACCTCCCGCAGCAGCCGGTTCACGTTCAGCAGCACCGCGCGGGGCGAGCGCTCGCGGCGGGCTTCGGCGAGCAGCAGGCTGCGGGTGAGCGCCATGTAGAGGGCCGCGGGCATCCCTTTGCCCGACACATCGGCGATCACCAGTCCGACCGTCGTCTCGTCGAGCATGAACACATCGTAGAAGTCGCCGCCCACCTGCTGCGCTGGCCGGTTCTCGGCGGCGAAGCTGAGCCCGGGGAGGGCGGGGAAGACGTGGGGCAGGATGCTGCGCTGCACCTCGGCAGCCAGCTCCATCTCGCGGGCGAGGCGCTGCTGCTCCACCAGGGCGGCCTGGGCAGCCTGGAGCTGCACGATGTGGTCCTGGAGTTGGTCGATCAGGCGGGTGCGCTGGATGGAGAGGGCCGCCTGGTGGGCGAAGGTCTGCAGCAGCGCCACCTCGCTCGGCTCGAAGCGGGGCCGGCGGATGCTGTGGATGATCAGCATGCCGAGCTGGCGGCCCTCGGCGATCAGCGGCACGCAGAGGCCAGCCCGCAGCGCAACGCCGGCCACGTCGGCGTGCTGCTCGGGAATGCCGGGCGGCCAGCCGTGGTGCGGGCTCGGCTCGCTGGTCTCCGTCCTGAGCGCGGCGCCGTCCACCTCGACGCCGAGGTAGCCGGCGTCCCAGCCGCTCACGGCGAGGATGGTGGCGCGGTCGTCGTCCAGCAGGTAGAGGGCGCAACGCTCGGCGCCGCAGAGCTCGCCCACGTGCCGGCAGACGCGGTGGGCCAGGTCGCCTAAGTCATTCGACGAGATCAGCGCCTGGCCGATCGTCTGGAGCGAGAGCAGCGCCGCGGTGCGCTGCTCCAGCACCTCGTTTGCGGCCCGCAGCTCGGCGAGTTTGCGCTCGAGGGTCTGGTTGCTGGCGCTCAGGGCCGCGGCGCCCGCCGTGAACTGCTGGAAGATCCGGCGGGCTTGGGCCGCATCGAGCTCGATCGCGTCCTCGAAGGCCAGGTCGCCGCGGAGGGCCAGCTCCCGAGCGTACTGCTCCATCGGCAGGATCGCTGTGAGCTCGAGCCGGCCGTCGTTGTCGCGGCTGAGGCAGGCCAGGTCGAAGAGGGCCACGGTGCCGCTGCGCCCGCGCCACTGGCATTGGGCGCAGCCCGGCGCCGTAAAGTAGATATCGTCGGGGCTGAGTCCGCTGTCGTGGGCGAGGCTCAGCTGGAGGCGCTGGAGCCCGGTGAGCTCGGTCGGCCGCCGGCAGTCGGCGCAGAGGGTGGCGAGGCGCCGCACCGCCACCAGCCAAGTGGAGGCCGGCAGCTGCTCCGCCGCCAGGCCGAGCCCCTCCAGTTCCCGCAGCAGGGTCATGCCGCGAGCGGCGCTGTTCAGCTGGGTGAGCACGCGGGCGCCGGCGGCCACGGCGCGAGCGACCGGCTCGATCGCCTCGGCGCTTAGCTGGTCGAGGATCAG
>DAOUGF010000834.1:0-4950 GCA_034429295.1 Chloroflexaceae bacterium | reverse complement strand
GCGGCGCAGACGATCAGGGCGCAGAGCAGCCGGGCGAGGCGTCGTCCCATTGGTATGCTCCTTTTTACGGGGATTTAACCAACAAAACGCGCTTAGCGCCGTTTCTCGCATCCTTGACAAGAGGACGGGGGACAAGGGGAAAAGGGGACATCCTGACGGTGCCGATAGGTGTCACCTTGTCCCCCTGTCCCCCTGTCACCTTGTCATCAAAGGCGGCTCTTGATCTCCTGGGTGAGCAGGGGCAGGATCTCGTTCACGTCGCCGACGATGCCGTAGGTGGCGACGCGGAAGATCGGGGCCTCAGCATCTTTGTTGATCGCCACGATCGTGCGGCTGGAGCGCATGCCGGCGAGGTGCTGGATGGCGCCGCTGACGCCGCAGGCGACGTAGAGCTTGGGGCTCACGGTCTTGCCCGTCTGGCCCACCTGGTGCTCGTAGGGCACCCAGCCGGCGTCCACGATCGCGCGGGAGGCGCCGTAGGCCCCGCCGAGCGCCTCGGCGAGGGGCGGGATGAGCTTGTAGTAGTTGTCTTTGTCGCCGAGGCCGCGGCCGCCAGTGACGATCACCGCTGCGTCGGTGAGGTTGACGGCGCCGCTCTTCGGGGCCACGCCCTGCACCTGGGTGCGGATCTCCACCTGCGGCATGGCGAGGCTCTGCACGCTGCCAGCGGCGTCGCCCTCCTGGGCGGGCGCGAAGCTCTGCTTGCGGGCCAGGGCCACCACTGGCTTGCCGGCGGCGAAGCTGTAGGTGTTGATCACGTTGCCGCCGTGGGAGGGCCGCACGGCAGTGATGGCGCCGCCCTCGGCCTTCAGATCGGTCACATCAACCACCAGCCCCGCATCCAGATCAGTAGCCAGGGCCGCGCCGAGGTCGCGCATCTGGAAGCTGGAGCCGAGCAGGATGAGGGCGGGCTGCGCGGCATCCACAGCCGCCTTCACGGCGGCCACGTAGCCATCGGTGGTGTAGGCGGCGAGCCGCGGGTCGGCCAGGGTGTAGACGGTGTCGGCGCCGAGGCGGGCGGCCTGCTGGGCCGCGCTGTCGACGGTGTCGCCGACCACGACCGCGCTCAGCGGCCCGCCGAGGGCGGAGGCCAGTTCCTTCCCTTTACCCAGCAGCTCGCGGGCGATCGCCCCTGCGCCGCCGTCGGCCTGCTCGATATAGACGAGAACGCCCGGCATATCATCCTCCGCTAAATAATCTGGTTTTCCAACAGCTTGTCGACCAGCTTCTTCACCTTGGCGGCGGCGTCGGGGCCGTCGATGATCTCGCCCTTGGGGCGGGCCGGCGGCGGGACGCGGGCAGCCAGGGTGGCGGCGGACTCGACGCTCACGCCGAGGTCGGCGGCCGACCAGACGGGTGGCTCAACGCGGGCGACGCGCTTGATCTTCAGCAGCGAGGGATAGCGGGGCTCGTTGATATCCTTCACCACGCTGACCACGGCGGGGAGGGGAGCGTTCACCGTCTCCACCACCGCCTCGAGGTGGCGCTCGACGCTGATCGTCTTGCCAGCCGGATCTAGCTCGAGCACCTTGCCCACGTAGGTGAGCTGAGGCCAGCCGAGGGCGCGGGCGAGGGCCGGCGCGAAGGCGCCGCTCTCGTCGTCGGTGCTGTTGCGCCCGCAGAAGATCAGGTCAACATCGCCGAGCTTGCGGATCGCGGCAGCCACCACCTTCGCGGCGGCGATCGTGTCGAGGCTGGCGAAGCTCGGATCGCTGAGCAGGAGCGCGTCGGTGGCGCCCATTGCGAGGGCGCGGCGCATCTGCTCCACCCACTCCTGCGTGCCGAGGGAGAGCACGGTGAGCTTGCCGCCGTGCCGCTCGTTCCAGACGATGCCCTCCTCGATCGCGTACTCGTCGAAGAGGTTGATGATCTTCTCGATCCCGTCCGCGTTGATACTCAGATCCGGATTGATCTTCACTGAGTTATCGCGCGGGACCTGCTTCATACACACCACGATGTGCATATTGGCTCCTTGGGAGATTTTAGATTGCCGCCGTGGCCTGGCGGAGGAGGTGACAGCCCGATTGTACCACGGATGGCGCCTTTTCATGACGCACCGCGGCGTAACCGCAGCGAGGGCTTACTCCTCCCACTCGGCGGGGTTGTAGGCGGGGAGCTCCTTGCGCAGCGGCGGGTTCTGGCGGAAGCCGAGGGCGAAGTCGGCCTGGAGCAGTTCCTGGAGTTCGCGGGTGCCCTCGTAGATGATGGCGCCGCGGGCGTTGCGCAGGTAGCGCTCGACGGGATACTCGTCGGAGTAGCCGTAGGCGCCGTGGATCTGGATGGCGTCGTCGGCGGCCTCGAAGCTAGAGACGGTGGCGTGCCACTTGGCGAGCGTCGTCTCGCGAGTGTTGCGCAGGCCCTGGTTCTTCATCCAGCCGGCGCGGTAGACGAGCAGGCGGCTGGTGTCGAGCTTGCGGACCATGTGGGAGATCATGCGCTTGACCAGCTGGTGCTCGGCGATCGGCTTGCCGAAGGTGGAGCGCTCCTTGGCGTAGCGCAGGCTGGCCTCGAGGCTGGCCTGGATGAGGCCGGTGGCGCCCGCGGCGACGGTGTAGCGACCGTTGTCGAGGGCGGCCATCGCGATCTTAAAGCCCTCGCCCTCTTCGCCGAGGCGATTCTCCGCCGGCACGCGCACATCCTGGAAGACCACGCCGCCGGTATTGCCGGCCCGCACGCCGAGCTTGCCGTGGATGGGGTAGCTGCTCACGCCCTCCCAACTGCGCTCCACGATGAAGGCGGAGATGCCGCGCGTGCCCTTCTCGGGGTCGGTCTTGGCGATCACCAGGAAGTTGTCGGCGACGTCGGCGAGGCTGATCCAGATCTTCTCGCCGTTGAGGATGTAGCTGTCGCCGTCGCGGCGAGCGGTGGCGAGCATCGCGGCCGCGTCGGTGCCCGAGTTGGGCTCGGTGAGGCAGTAGCCGGCGAGCTGCTCGCCCTTGGCCTGGGGCACGAGGTAGCGCTGCTTCTGCTCCTCGCTGCCCCACTGGAAGAGGCTGAGCGAGTTGAGGCCCGTGTGGACGCTCAGCACCACCCGCAGGAAGCTGTCCACTCGCTCGAGCTCCTCGCAGACCACAGCGAGGGCCAGGTAGTCCATGCCGGCGCCGCCGTACTTCTGCGGGATGCAGATACCGAGCAGGCCGAGCTCGCCCATGCGCTTGAGCACAGGGCGGATGTGCGGGCGCGTCTCGGGGCCTTCGCCGTGCTCGGCGCCGCTGCGATCCCACTCACGAATAAAGGGCGCAACTTCCTTCTCGGCGAACTCGCGCACGGTGCGGCGGAGCAGCTCATGCTCCTCCGAGAGGAACATTCCGTAGCCTGCGGTGAAATCCATACAGATACTCCCTCGTATCGCTGCTGGCAGAAAACGCCCGCCATTATAACCCAGGGGATCGCGAACAGCGCCAGGCAGCAGTAAGGGCGGCCCATCGTGGCCGCCCTCCTTGGGATGTGCCAAGTGCCTTCGCGGTACGGACTGCGGACTACGGACTACGCTGTACGGGCACTAGAGATACTGCTCGAACCAGGCGAGGGTCTCGGCCCAAGCGGCTTGGGCCTGCTCGGCGTTGTAGCGCGGGCCGGTGTCGTTGTGGAAGGCGTGGTCGACGCCGGGGTAGACGATCTGCCGGAAGGTCTTGCCGTTGGCCTGCATGGCCTCGGCCACAGGGGGAAGCTGGGAGTTGATCCGCTCATCGCGCTCGGCCAGGATGGCCAGAACGGCGGCGTTGATGTTGGGCACCTGCTCGACCGCCACCGGCGGGCCGTAGAAGGGCACGGCGGCCCGCAGTTCGGGCGTGCCCGCGGCGACGAGCCAGGTGACGCCGCCGCCGAAGCAGAAGCCGACCATGCCGGCGCGATCGGCCAGGGCGTAGGGCTGGCCCTGAAGGAAGGTGAGGCCGCTCTGGAAATCCTGGACGTGGCGCTCGGGCGGGGCGCCGCTGAGCAGGCCGGGGATGCTGTCGGTGTCGGTGATCTGGGCGGTGCCGCCCTCGCGGGAGAGCAGATCCACGGCGAGGCCCACGTAGCCGGCCTTGGCGACGCGGCGGGTGACATCCTCGATGTGGGGTGTGAGGCCGCGGTTCTCATGGCAGACGAGCACGACGGGGGCGGGGCTGTCGCTGGCGGGCCGGGCGAGGTAGCCCATCAGCTCGGCGTCCGCGCCAGGGAATGTGATCCGCTCGGCGACGATGGCGGGATCATCTTCGGGGACGCTGTTCGGCACGCCGCCGGCCGCAGGGGCGGAGGTGGCCGTCGCGCCCGTGCTGGGTTGGGAGGCGGGTTGGCCGCAGGCGGCGAGGATCTGGCTCGCGGCCGCCATCCCGGTGATGCCGGCGATCAGCCGCAGGGCTTGGCGGCGCGTGATCTGGCCCTCCTGGTAGTCCTCAACGAACTCCTCCACGAGATAGCGCTGCAGATGGTTCACCGCACCCTCCCTTCACTGCTACCGGGATTCTCGCAAATGGATACGTAGTAGCGTAGAGCGTCGAACGTAGCTCAGGTTAAGAATTGGATAAGAATCGCGGCGGGGCCGCGCAGGGCATGAGTAATGTCGGCGGGTGCTGCCCCCCGCGCCAGGGGCCTCGCCCCTGGACCCCAAGCCGGAGGCCAGTACCGTGCCGCCGCTGATCTGCTCCCTCGTCTCAGCGTCGGGCTTGAGCCCTGGCCAAGCGCGGTGGCCCTCGCCTGCTGGTTGCGCCCTGAACAATCCGGCGTGCCGACGCCACTCCGCCACAGGCAAACAGAGGTGGGGCTTGGCGGCGGCACAACCGATGCTCGCACACCTCCCCGTCCGCAGATCTGCCGCCGGGCGAGGCGGATGGCTCTGCCCGTCGATGGGATGGGTACGCCGCCAACCGTGGGCACGGTACGGCCGTCCTGCTTGGGGGTGTGCAGAGGGGCGCTGAACGAAGTGGCGCGAAGCGCTTGCACCTTTGCCGGGGGGCGCGGGGGGCA
>DAOUGF010000833.1:0-5706 GCA_034429295.1 Chloroflexaceae bacterium | reverse complement strand
GGCATCGCCTACAGCCCTCGTTCGCCGATCAGATCGCGCAGGCGGCGGCGGAACACACCCAGATGCGGGATGGCCAGCGGCGTGTCGACGGCGAAAACCCGCGCGATCTGGGTGTCGCTCAGCGAGGCGTCCTCGCGCACAGCGATATCGCTCTGGCCGTTTGTGGCGACATCGCGCTCGCGCAGGGCGTAGAAGTAGCCGGCCCGCCGCCCCGGCGGCAGCTCGCGCACGATCGCCCTGACCGCCCCGGCGAACTCCGCCGGTTGGCCCGCGTGCTCGATCATCGCGTCGATAGTGCGCTGCTCGTCACGGCTCAGCACCTGGAGCTGATCGGCCAGAGCGTCGGCCAGCGCGGTATCCAGTGCCTCTTCCCAGGGCATACCCACACGCACGCCGGTGAGCAGGTTCATATAAACCGCGACAATCTGCGCGGTGCCGAGCTGGCGGAAGACCCGGATGGCGCTGAAGAGCCGCCAGAACGAGGTCATAGCTGCCTCGGCCTCGGGCGACTCGGCGTGCCAACGGTAGCGCCGCAGCCCGTCGGTGTCCTCGGCCGGCTCGGCGCGCAGCACGCCAGGCCAGTGATACATCGGCGGGTTGCCCGTCTCGATGATCGTGTCGAAGCGGGAGCTTCTGATCCGGCGTAACGCCTCTTTGGCGGCGATGCCCTGCTCGAAGGCGGCGTAGGCGGGAGGAGGCGGCAGCACATCGATAAAGTCGAAGCGCCGCTTCATCGCCTCGGAGATCTGGTTGAGGAAGTGGCGGTCGAAGCTGTTGAGCGTCCCGATGATGCGGAAGTCGCGGGGCAGCGGTACCTCGCGCTGCTCGCCCGATGCGGTGGGCACGGCGATCCGGGCCCGCTCGTTGCCGCTGAGCGTGGTCAGTAGGCTGCCGAAGGCGGCATCGATCGGCGCCCGCGTGAACTCGTCGATGACCAGCCAGGCGCCGCGATAGCGCCGGCCCGCCTGCCGAAAGTCGCGGCGGCTGAAGCCGCTCGTCGCGGGCGGGAGCCGCCTGCCGGCCTCGGTGTCGTCGTAGTGCTGCAGCACCACACGGGTGAGCGCGCCATGTTCGATGGCGTAGCTGAGCGCGCCGCTCTGGCCGTCGAGGCGCGGGCCGATCCCGCCGACTACATCGCGCACGCCCCAATCCTCGGTCGCGGTCACGATCACCGAGGCGTAGCCGTCGCGCTGCTCCTCCACTTGCTCGACCGGCGGCTTGTCCGGGCTGAACGTGAGCCGGCTGAAGGTTTGCGGTGCCTCGCGCCAGAGCAGCGAGGGGAGCAGCCGGGCCAGTTCGGTCTTGCCGGTGCCGGGCGGGCCGCTCAGCACGACATGCCGGCCGGCCAGGAGCGAACGGTAGACCCGGCGCACCACCGCGCTGTCGAAGAGCAGATCTTGACCGAGCTCGCGCAGCCGGCCCTCCAGATCCTCAACCGGCGGCAAGGGGGCGTCGGCCTCGACGTGGGGCAGGTCGGTCACAAGCTCGCCGGCGATGTCGGCGAGCAAGGTGCGCAGGAACAGGTTGTAGTATTGGGTGGCCGGATCATCCCCAGGCAAGGGCTCAAGGGCATTCGCGTCCGGCTGCCAGGTATCCCCGTCCACATCGACAAGGCCAGCCTCAGCGTACCATCCGGCCAGAGTCACCGAGTCGGCCTCGCCGAGCTCAAGGGCGAAGCGCTCGACCGGCTGAGCCTCGGCGGCAGTAGAGCGCAGCCGCGGCAAGATAGTGTGAGCCGGGAGCATGTACTGGTCGGCGGAGCCCTCCAGCGGCACCAGCAGCGCCAGGGCGCACAGCCGCAGCATCGCCGCCTCGTCGCCGGCAACATAGGGGCGGGCGCGATAGTGCGTCGCGTCGCTCGCCTCGATCAGCCGCAATTGCAGCAGCTCGGCCACCAGGTCGTCGGCGTCTAGCGAGTCCGCTGGCGGCGGGTCGATCGCCTGTGCTGCCTGCTGGAGCTGATCGGCGTCCAGGTTGCGATCCCCCAACGTGCGCGCCAGGCTGAGATAGGCGGCGAGTTGCGGCCAGACATTCGGCAGGCGGCTCTTGGCTCGCGGCTCACCAGCGTCATCCACTTGGAGCAGACTGAGGAGCAGCGTGTAGTCGTCCCGGCTCAGGGGAATAACGGTATGCGGGTTCTTGATCCGATTGTAGAGGTCGGTGTAGTGACGGTGGCGCAGCGCATCGAGCAGATCGACCGGCTCAGCCGGGGCATCGGCCCACGCGACGCGGATGTACTGATTAAACTCCTCCCCCAGCGTTTCGGTCGGGAGCCCAGATCGCGGATTCTCTAGCTCGAACGCCTGGCTGACCACCCCGATCCCGCCAACCACACCGCCTTGAACATAAGCGACGACACGATCCCCCGCCCGGATCTGGCGGAAGCGCTTAACGCTCTGGTTCTGCGCGTCGAAGGGCCACCCGATCGCGATCACACCGGCGCGTCGCGCACTCTGCCAAAGCTCGCGAGGAAAATGGATGCGCCAGAAACGCGCGTCCTCATCGGCGTAGATCGCCGGCTGGCGCGTGGGCGGCTCGGGAAGTTCGGCGGGCGGAGTTGGATCGTCATTGTTGCCGTCCGGATCGGCAGCGGCGAGCACCCAGGTGTTCTTGCCGAGGTTGAGGAAGCGCCCGTCGCGCAGCATGATGCTGGCGAGCGAGAGTTGCGGCGTCTGACCGCGCAGCTCGGCCAACCCCTCATCCTGGATGCGGTTGAGGATATCGCTCAGGTGCAGCGGGCCGCCGCCTGCGCGAGTGAGGATGGTGAAGGCGGCGTCGGCGATCGTCATACCTTCTCCAATCTGGCCATAGGCCCGCCTGGCGATCAACTGGACATCTTCGGCTGGCACGGGCCGGATGCTGAAACCTCTGAAGGCGGTGGCTAATCCCTTGGACAGCCATGAGATGCTGGTGGCCATCGCGCGTGCGTTGACCGGCAGCGGAAAGCGATGCCAGGCGTAGGTCAATCGGTAGCGTATCTCGTTCGTCTGCGTCCCCGGCGCCTCTTCAACCCCTGTCACTCTGGCCCAACCGACAAAGCTATAGTATGGCGCCGGCCGATAGATGACCAGATAGACCGGCGGCCCGCCGTCGCGCCAGGCGTGAACCGCCGCGGTTAGCTGGCGATGGGCGCCACCGGCGTAGTTGCTGTACTCGTAGGACTGACCGAGGACTTGCTGGGGCGGGCGATCCGCGCTGTGGATGACGACAAACGCCCGACCATCGAGCGGATCGGGCGGCGGGAGATACCCACCGCCTGTATTGTCCTGTTCATCTTCAACATCGATGAGCCTCGCCAGAGTCTCAGCCTCCGCCTGGGTAAGGGCGAAGGTGGTGCCCTGAGGGTTGCGAAAGATCGCCATCTCTCTCAAGGCCGGATCGTTATGTAGAGCAGCATGGCTGATCCGGCGCAGCAGTACGCGCTCAACCTGGAGCCTGACCCACAGCTCCGCGTCGCGGAAGCGCTCGGGATTGCGATAGAAGCGTAGCTCGCGCTCGTCCTCGGCGAGCGGCGCTGGCCCGCTGAGCACCCGCGCCATCGCGAGGATGCCAGCGTCCTCGCCGGCCTCCCAGAGATAGACAACATCGCCCGGTTTGATCTCAGCGGCGTGCTGGCGCACGCCCCAATCGAGTTCGTCGAGCTCGGCCAAGGCCCCCGGCAGGTCGTAGTCCTGGGGAGCGGTCTGGAAGATCCAGGCCCGGCTGGTCTCGCTGCCAACAAGGTTGCTCAGCCGCCAGATAAAGGATTGGACATCGATCATGTCGCGGGGCTTGAGCGGGGCGAGAGCCGTAAAGAGCACCCGGCTCAGCGACTGTAGACGCTTGTAGGCGGCCGCGTTGGGGCGCGTCGGCCACGCTGTCTTGTCGCCGAGCTCACCCAGGAGGAGCTGCCAGGGCGATGGCTTCACGAAGATGTGATTCTCCGGATCGAGGAGCATCAGGAAGTAGGTCGCGGCCGGCCAGACGCCCGGCTTCTTCGCGCTCAGCAGCTCGACCCAGGCATCGAAGCGCGCGTCGAAGTCGCCCCCGCCATAGAGCAGATCGTAGAGCCGCCGAACCAGCGGCTCCGCTGGAGCATCGAGGACGGGCAGGCGATCCCATTGGTTGAGCAGGTTGTTCGATTGGCGGAAACCGGTCGGTGTGAGCACCGATCCCGACATGGCCTGCTTGATCGCCGTCTTCGCGTCCTCGAAGTTCCCCTGCTCAATCAGCGCGCCAAGCCGCTCCCGGCTCAGCAGTTCGCGCAGGCGCCCGGCGAAGTGCTCCTTGTAGAAGCGCTCCTCGTCGCGGTAGCGCTGGTCGTCGAACGACGGGTAACGCTGCCGGAAGCGATCGATCAAGGGCGCCACAGCCGCACGGCTGAACAGCACTTCGCCGGACTGCTCCCGGTTGCCCCCGCCGGCCGGATCTCCGCCATCCGGCGGCATCGCGCCGCCCTGGGTATTACTCACCGCGCGGGCCAGGCGCTCGACGAGCGACGGCATGCCCGAAGGTGCGGCCGAGGACGGCCCCGCGGCCTCAGGGCCGTCCCAAGGGGCGGTGTAGTTCAGATCGGCGAGGTGCTGTCGCGCCAAGGCCCGCTCTTCATCGGTGAAGAGCACCTTATACTCAGGCCGCAGCACAAACGCCTCGACCGAGAGATCCAGCCGCCCCATCTCCCAGAGCTTCGTCAGCCCATCTGCGATATTCGGCTGGCGCAGGAGGCGGCGCGCTGTCTCTACACCGCCATACTCCTGGACCATCTGCATAAAGTAGGTCGGTCGATAGCCTAGCTTCGCCAGATCCTGGTAGCCGTCCAGCATCGCCTGGTGAAACGCCGCCTCGACGTTGCTCTGTGTCATATCAATCCTGAACG
The DNA here is from genome assembly GCA_034429295.1 of Chloroflexaceae bacterium. Lineage (GTDB taxonomy): Bacteria > Chloroflexota > Chloroflexia > Chloroflexales > Chloroflexaceae > OHK40. The sequence continues at coordinate 851 of DAOUGF010000833.1, read as the reverse complement.
TACAAAGACGTTAGCTCACGATGAGCGGCAAGTCGTTCACAGTGATGATGCCCTGCAGCGGTTCATGCTCCGAGGCATTGTCCGTGATAAGAATCGCCGTGAGGAGGAGGCCCCGCCGCTCGTGGTCGCGGAAATGCTTCAGCGCCAACTGTTGTGGCGCGCTGCCAGCCATAAACAGAAAGCGCTCAGTATCCTCGCGGCTGGAGAGCAACTCACCCACAACCGCCGTATCCAGATCGTCGGACGCCCGTGCCCCTTTGCTGCCCAACCAGCGAAGCACAGTGTTCGCGGTCAAGAGGCCCGCGAAGCTTGCTCCCCGGTAGATCGGGATCTGCGAGAAGCGCTCCTTGAACATTATCTCCAGAGCCTGTTCGACGGAGGTATCGGCCTGGAGCGACAGAACCTCTTTGCGGAACTCGGGCAGGAGGCGCGGCGGGTCCCAGAGCTCGGCAGCGATCCGCTCAAGATCGTGCACCGCCGCATCATTCGGCTCGGCGATAACACGATCCCCTCGCTGCTGATGGCTGATCGCGTTGCGGAGCCGCGCGAACTGCTCCAGATCGACGCGGTAGCGGTCGACCAGCGCATCGCTCCTGGCGAGCAGCTTAACTTTATCCACGAACCTCTGATGGCGATTATTGTCCGGTACGTTGCGGGTCAGATAGTCTTCGATGCGGCGGAACGCTGCCAGGAAGCGCTCGGCATTGGAACTGGGGTGGGCATTTAGGAGCCTGCCGTGTGTTTCGTTGCTGAGCATGGTGTTCATTTCGTTCGCCAGATCGGCTTCAGAGCATGCGAAGCAGACGTCGAGCCCAGAGATGTAGGTGGTTGCCGCTTCAGAGCTCATCGTC
>DAOUGF010000832.1:0-2719 GCA_034429295.1 Chloroflexaceae bacterium | reverse complement strand
AGGGCATCAACCAGGTCCAGGCTCTCGTGCTCAGTCACGGCTCTCTCCTTTCGGCGCTTCGCTGCACCTTCAACGGATCTGCCGTCTTATCAAGCAAACGCTGTGCCAGGAGCGAGCGGCGCTTTCCGCGGCCCGCCGCCCGTGCAGCACCGAACGTCCCGTCTGGCCGTGGCGCAGCGGGAGAGGCGTCGGTATGCGGTCGCGTGCTGAAGGCTACACGCCATCAGGCCCGGCGCTGACGACGCAGGTAGACCGTGATCGTCACCAGGACGATGACCGCGCCGAGAACCTGCCAGAGCGAGGTGAGGCGCTCGCCAAGGAGCAGGGCGCCGAGGGCGAGGGCCGAGATCAGCCGCCAGGCCATAGTGCTGCTCACCAGGGGCGCGCCGAGGTGCCGCAGCGACATGATCTGGCCCATATTGGCGCCGATCAGCACGAAGAGCACAAACACCCCGAAGGCCAGCCAGTCCTGCGGCCCGATCATCGCGAAACGGCCCAGATCCTCGCCGACCAGCGCGCTGATAGCGCCCGAGGTGACGGTGAGCGCCACCAGCTGCATCAGCAGCACAGCCTCGCCCGGCAGCGTCTCCTTCACCGTGCGCGGCACAAGGATCATGTAGAAGGCCAGGCAGGCCATGCTGCAGATCGCCAGGGCAATACCGAGCAGGTCGCTGCTGGAGAGGCCCAGAGCGAGGCCCTGCCCGCTAATGTCGCCGCTCATCATCAGGAGCGAGCCGACGAGCGAGAGCCCGATCGCTGGGAGGGTGAAGGGCGGGAGCCGCTCGCCGAAGAGCCCGGCGCTCAACAGGGCCACCATCAGCGGCGTCATCAGCGTGATCAGCTGCACATAGATCGCCAGCGTGAAGCGGGCCGAGAGGATATTGGTGATCGCCCGCAGCACCACGACGAGGGTGAAGCCCCAGAGCACCGGCGAGCGCAGCTGGCTCAGCCTGATCTGCCGGTACACGAAGGGCAGCAGCAGGACCACCGCGATCAGATTGCCGATCGCGAGCAAGGCCATGCTCGGTAGCCCACTCACTGTCTGCAGATAGCGCGCGAGCACGGGATAGGCGCCCCACGCGGTGTGGGCCAGGAGAGCCACGGCCATCCAGCCCCATGAGATCTCGCTCTTGCCGCGGGCGGTGTGAGTCTTTGCAATGGTTGCAGTGTTGTCCATGATCTTATGAGATGACGGGCGCCCTATCAGCTCGGCTTCAGAGTTCCTGCTATGCTTTGGCGCACCGTTGCGACACGCCCCAATTATAATGGCCGCGGATACAGGCGACGCTCCGCCATCAGGCGGAGCCGGGCGCCGCGCGAGCATCGACGGAGCCTGTAAGGGCGGCCCGTCGTGGCCGCCCTCCCTGGGATGTGGCTCAAACCCCTCGAGCTACGCCTCTGCGGTAGTTCCCATGATCCTTCTCGAAGATCTGATCGCAGCCGGCGCCACGCTCCACGGCCCCGCGCGGGCCACCAACTTCGCCGACTGGAGCTATGACTCGCGGCTTACCATGCCGGGCGCCTGCTTCATCGCCCTGCGCACCCCGCGCGCCGACGGCCACGACTATATCGCCGCCGCGATCGCCGCCGGCGCCACCGGCGTGCTCTGTCGCTGGCCGCCGAGCGACGCGGCCGGCGCCACCGTGGTTGTGGCCGACGACCCCCAAGCCGTATTGCAGCGCTGGGCCGCCGCCCGCCTCACCGCCGTCGCACCGCTGGTGGTCGGCGTCACCGGAAGCGTCGGCAAGACCACCACCTGCCGCGCCGTGGCCGCCGTGCTCCAAGCGGCGGCCCCCACCTTCCAGAGCCGGCGCAGCTTCAACTCGCTTCTCGGCCTGCCCGTGGCCCTCGCCCGCCTGGAGGAGCGCCATCGCTACGCTGTGCTCGAGTACGGCAGCGACAGACCGGGGGAGATCGGGCGGCTGGCGGCCCTCTTCCCGCCCCGCATCGCCATCGTCACCGCCGTCGGCGAGGCCCACCTGCGCGGCTTGGGCGACCTGGCCGGCGTCGCCGCCGAGAAGGCCGCTCTCGTCACAGCCCTCCCCGCGGACGGGCTCGCCCTGCTGAACGGCGACGATCCTCTCGTACGGGCTATGGCCGCCCACGCGCCCGCAACCATCACCTACGGCCACGGCCCCGAGAACGACCTGCGAGCGGAGGCCGTGGCCTACAGTCTGGCCGGCACCACCATGCGGCTGCGCTGGCGCGACGAGGCGGCCGACGCGCGCCTGCCCCTGATCGGCGAGCCCGCCGTCTACGCCGCCCTGGCCGCCGTAGCCGCCGGCCTGGCCTGCGGCTTACCGCTCGCAGCGTGTGCTGCCGCGCTGGCGTCCGTCGAGCCGCCGGCCGGTCGCCTGCGGCCTCTGCCTGGGCGCGGCGGCAGCACCCTCCTCGACGATAGCTACAGCGCCGCGCCCCCGGCCACTCGCGCCGCCCTCCAAGCCCTCACCGCGTTGCCCGCCCGGCGCCGCATCGCCATCCTGGGCGCCAGCGCCGACCTGCCCCGCGAGGCCGAGGAGAGCTTCGCTCGCGCCGTCGGCGAGCTCGCCGCCCGCAGCGCCGACGCCCTTGTGCTCAAGGGCGATTGGGGCGTGGCGGCGGCCGCCGCCGCCCGCGCCGCCCGCCCGGAGCTGCCCGTCGCCGTCGTTGACACCGCCGAGGCCACCGTCGCCGCGCTCCCGCATGACCTGGGGCCGGGCGACCTCGTGCTCATCAAGGG
>DAOUGF010000831.1:0-1526 GCA_034429295.1 Chloroflexaceae bacterium | reverse complement strand
CTCCGAGGCGCTGGCCAACGCGCTGAGCCACAAGCTGAAGCGGCTGACCGACAAGGAGCAGCAGCTCCAGGACCGTATCGGCGTCTACGCGACGAAAGAGTTCGCCCAGGAGCTCTATGAGCAGGCCTTCGGCGCGCCGGCGATCGCAACATCGGAGCAGCTGCGCGAGTTGCTCGCCCAGGCCGCCGCGGCCGAGCCGGGGCAGCGCTTCAGCCCACAGTTCCTCTTCGATGAATGGAGCAATGTGGTTGACGTTTGGGGGCTCGACAGCTGGGAGCGCTACCGCGATGTGCCGCGGCTCGGGCGAAAGACCCGCATCGGCGGCCGGCAGCGAGAGATGCTCTGGGCGATCTTCGCCCGCGTGCAAGCCATGCTTATGGAACGCGGGCTACTCACCTGGCCGATGCTGCTCCGCCGCATCAGCGAGCATCTCGTGGCCAGCGGCGAGCGCCCCTTCGACTTCGCGATCGTCGATGAGTCGCAGGACCTCACCGTGGCTGAACTGCGCTTCCTGGCCTTGCTCGGCGACCGGCGCCCCGATAGCCTCTTCTTCACGGGCGACTTAGGGCAGCGCATCTTCCAGCAGGCCTTCCCCTGGAAGGCGGTCGGCGTAGATGTACGAGGGCGCTCACACACCCTGAAGATCAACTACCGCACCAGCCACCAGATCCGGCGGCAGGCTGATAAGCTGCTGCCACGCTCGCTCACCGATGTGGATGGCAACACTGAGGAGCGCGGAGGCACGATCTCGATCTTCAACGGGCCGCCGCCGCAGATCGACATCTTCGGGAGCCAGGAGGAGGAAATCCAGGCTGTCGGCGACTGGATCGCAGGACGGCTGGCGGAGGGCATCCGGCCCGAGGAGATCGGCGTCTTCGTGCGATCGGCGGCACAGCTGCCGCGGGCGCTGGCGGCGATCAGCAAGGCTGGCGCAACACCCGTCGAGCTCGACCACTATGTGGCCGCGCGAGAGGGCCACATCGCCGTGAGCACCATGCACCTGGCGAAGGGGCTGGAGTTCCGCGCGGTGGCGGTGATGGCCTGCGACGACGAGGTGATCCCGCTGCAGGAGCGCATCGAGGGCGTCACCGACGAGTCGGACCTCGAGGAGGTCTACAACACCGAGCGGCACCTGCTCTACGTCGCCTGCACGCGAGCGCGGGACCACCTGCTGGTCACCGGCGTGGACCCGGCGTCGGAGTTCCTGGACGATATGAAGTAGCACTCCGCCGGGGGAGGAAGCGAAGGCGAACTGATGGAACTCATCCTCACGCGCCAGACCGGTACCACCGTTGATGTCACGATCGACGGGCAGCCCTCACACACCTTCGACCTCACGACGGTCATCCCCGACGCCGCCATTCCCGGACGCCCGCCTCACCCTCAGGTGGACCCCATCGCCTACGGGCAGGCGCTCTATCAGGCGCTCTTCCCGCCTTCGTCGCCGGCAGAACAACGGTTGGCCGCCGGCCCCGAGCGGCTGCTGCTGGTCACAGATGACAGCACCGACGGCGTGCCCTGGGAAT
>DAOUGF010000830.1:0-8545 GCA_034429295.1 Chloroflexaceae bacterium | reverse complement strand
CGCGGGGTCGGGCACCTGAGCCGCTGCGCTGCGCCGCCGCGGGCGCGCGGGAGTTCGGCCCGGTTCAGCGTCGTCGCCAGCGGCAAGCAACTCTTGCACCCAGCGGCGGGGGGTCTCGGCGGCGCGCTCCAGGCTCCAAAGGGCGAGCATCATGGCGCCGGTGTCGCGGAAGGCGGCCTCGAGCCGGCCAAGCTCGATAGTGCGCTCGACGTCATCCGGCGCGCATGCGCGCTGCCAGGCTGCGTCGAGCGTGCTCAGGCGTTGGGTCGCGGCGGCGCGGAGCTGCGGGCTGCACGAGCGCAGCCAGATCTGGGCCTCGTGATGCGCGTGCTCGACGGCGTGGCGGGTGCGCTCCAGCTGGCGGCGATGCTCGTCACGTCGCTGCCGTCGCTCCAGCGCACGCCCCAGCGGGGAGCGTCGCCAGAGGCTGCGCAAGAATGCTGCCATAGAGTCCTGTCCTTCGGCCTGAGCGCTCGCATGGAGCTGTGCAGCATTCCATACGTGAGCTGTTGATAGGGACGACCGCCCGCAGCCTGCCCGATCGTGCTGCCTCGTGTTGGGCCGCTAAGCGTCGCCTATGTATCGTGTGGCCGGCGGCCTGTGCTGTCAAGGGCCATCTTTCAGCGGCTCATTTGTGGTCGGGCTGCCTGATCACTTCGAGCAGGGTGAGCGAGTAAGCGGGCAATGAACGATCGAGCTCGGCGCCCGTGATCAGAAGCTCATCCAGCGGCGGAAGGCTGGGGGCAGTTATGTCGGACATCAGCTCGCCGATCGGTGATGGCACCTGCCGCTGGGTACGGTTCTCAACGTCGGCCCGAGCATGAGCAAAGTCCATGGGGCACTGCCGCCCCGCTCCCCAGCTTGGTGTCTGCGACACGTTGCTTGCTGGATCGCAGCTGGTCCTCCTGGGCCTCCTGCGCCAGGAGACATCCTCCCCTGGTCCCTAAACCGGACGGTCGCCAGCGCCGAGGCGCTATCGCTGAATGCCTGCCACGCAGGTGCGGAGCGCCAGTTCCCGCTGTCGTTGCTCATGCCCTGCAACGTCGGCGCCGTAGACACACTCGGAAGCCTGTGTTAAGGTGGGAGGCGCCAGAAGCTGTGCCCCTGCATATTCGGAACGAGGCTATGCACTCTACCAATTACACCGATACCTTTATCGAGGTCGCAGAGGATTGCAAGGCAGCGACCGGCATGGTGCCGCCGGAGAAGCCGCAGCCGACCGTCGCGCGGCTGCAGTACGAGCTGATCCACAGCAATCCGTATCGCTACACCTCCGATGAGATCCTCTTTACGATCTACGCTGCGCGCAACCGCATCCCCCCTGAAGAGATGGAGGCGCGGCGGATCGAGTTCTTCTCCAAGGGCCAGGCCTGCCTGCGCTCGTCGCCGTTGGCCAAAACCTATGGCTGGGGTATCCACCACAACCACGAGGCGAAGGTCGCTATCTACGCCAGGGACTCGGAGGAGTACAACCGGCTGAGGGCCGACGGCACGCTCAAGCAGCTCAAAGCCATGCGCAGCTCGCGCTAGTTGTGGATGGGTGACGACCGGCCACAGTCGACGGGCGCGCAGGTTGCAGGCGGTCGTCGGTCGTCTGTCGTCGGTCGTCCCATCCAGCAACTCACTTGTGGAATGCGGTACTAGCCGTCGGCGCATGGCGAGGAAATAGCAGATGGAGATGACGATCACCACCGCGAAGGGCGAGGTTATCCTGCGCCCCTCGCGGCGCGAGGACGCGGCGGCGTATCGCGATCTGCGGCTCGAAGCGTTGCAGCGCTCCCCCACAGCCTTCGGCTCCGACTACGAGAGCAGCGCCGCTCACCCGCTGAGCTTCTGGGAGGAGCGAATGGCCCAAGGCGCCAAAGGCGAGCAGGGTGTCACCTACCTCGCCCTGGCAGGTGACGCGCTGATCGGGATGACCAGCCTGGTGCGGAACACGCTCGCCAAGATGCGGCATAGTGCCTCGATATTCGGCGTCTATGTCAGCCCTGACTGGCGCGGGGCCGGCGTTGCCGACGCGCTGCTGGCCGCCTGTCTGGCGCATGGGCGCGCTCTGGGGCTGCGGAGCGTGCGGCTGGCCGTCGTCACGACCAACACCAGCGCCATCCGGCTGTACCTGCGCCACGGCTTCTCGGTGTACGGCGTCGAGCGCGAGACCCTGTTTGTCGATGGGGTCTACTACGACGAGCTGCTGATGGCGTGCAGCCTCCACGATGCCCCGCCCGCTTCCGCCTAATGCTCGAACAGCGTAGTCCGTAGTCGGTAGTCCGTACAGCGAAAGCCTCATACTCCTGTTGGCAGCTGCCCTGAGCGGGTGCAGCGCATCGCTGCGGTCAACCGCCGTGCTACAGCTGTGGCAGCACGGCCTCGGCGAAGAGTTGAGTGCCGTCGGGCCGGGGCGCGTCGGCGAAGTGCACCGTCAGCCGATGGGCGCCTTGGGCGATGATGGCCCGCAGCGCCTCCGCCACCTGCTCCGGCGTGCCGCTGACGCCGCCCTCAAGTGGGCGCACCTCCGGCGAAGCCCGCAGTCGCTCCAGTTCCCGCTCGCTCTCGGCGATCAGCACGCCCACCCGCACCACCTGGACGATGCTCTCGTAGTCGCGGCCTACTGCCTTGCAGTGCTCCCGCAGCACCTGCTGCTTGTGGGCGTAGGTGGCCAGATCGCTGAAGCCGTAGTTCCACCAGTCGGCATGCTCGGCCACCACCCGCAGCAGGTAGCGCTCGCCCGCCCCGCCCACCATCACCGGCGGCAACGGTTGGGGCCGCGGCTCGCAATAGGCGCCCGTGAGCTGATAGTGCTCGCCCTGGTACTGCACCGGCGCCTCGGTCCAGAGCATTCGGATGAGGGCGATGGCCTCGGCCAGCTGGACGATGCGCGTCTTAGCTGATGGGAAAGGCCAGCCATAGGCGCGGTACTCCTCAGCTTGCCAGCCCGCGCCGATGCCCAGCACGAAGCGCCCGCCGGAGATCGCCTGGGCGGTGGCGGCCATCTTGGCGAGCAGGGCAGGGTTACGGAAGCTGTTGCAGAGCACCTCGTGGCCGCAGAGCTTGTCGGGGTAGCGAGCCAGCGCGTACGTCATCGTCGTCCAGCCCTCGGCCACGGGGTGCTGCTCGTACTGCACATGGTCGGGGAACCAGAGCGAGTCGAAGGGGCCCGCCGCCTGGTCAAGGTAGGGGAAAACCGTCTCGACCAGGCGCGACCATACGTTGAGGCCGACGGGAATTGGCATGAGCACACTCCTTGACCGATCGCCTCCGGGTAGGCGCGGCACCGCTATTCAGGGGGAGCGCGCTGCCATGGCGAGCGGCGCTACGCGCCATTGTACTACCAGCGCTGCTGCCTGGAGCGCGCTGCCCCCGGCTGTTCTGGTGTTACACTGATTCGTAGGAGCAAGCTGGGGCGGGGCACATATTGAGGTGAAGAAGCAGCACGGCCAGCGATCACTGGGGGGAGACTAACGGACGGCCGGACCACGGGCGTGCCAGGAGTATTCTCTAAGCTTCACCGTTGTTAATACAGCAGTGCGGCAGCTTCGCTATTCTGTCTATACAGCCATACGTTACAGAGGAGGCCCGAATGGAGAGGCTGCGACCCTGGCGCACTGCTGTTATCCGCCCAGCAGCCCAAAGCGCCGGCACTCCTGGCACGATGCGAACGCTGCGTCCAGGGTTGCTCTTCTTCCTGGCGGCGCCGCTCCTGCTCTGGCTTGCCGGGGGCCTCTACCTGCCCATCCTGGCGCCAGCGCTCGAGCCGTGGGCGCGCTGGCTCGCCGCCCTGGCGATAGTGATACTGGCCGGGCTCTCGCTGGTGGCCCACGCAGCCGCCCATCTTGCCGTCGCCCGCCGTCTCGGCGCCGAGCTGCCGGAGCGCCTTCCGCTCGAGCCGCTCGGCGATAGCGCGCAGGTCTGGCCGCGCTCGCCGCTATCGCGCCACGAGGCGCTCATCACGCTCGCGGGCCCGCTGAGCAACGCGGCCATCGCCGCGCTCGCCGGGCTGCTCTGGTGGGCGCAGTTGGCACCGGCGCTGGATGCCGTCGCCCTCTTCGTCGCGGCTTTTAACGGGGCGCTTGCCGCGCTGAACCTGGCGCCCGCGTACCCGTTCGACGGCGGGAGGCTCATGCGCCTGGTGCTCGTCGGAGCTGTGGGCCGGCCGGAGCGGGCCGGCGTTGTGGCCGGCTGGACGCTGGTGGGCGCCATGCTGGCTTGGGGCGCCTATATTGCGTCCACCAGAAGCCGCTTCAGCGGCGAGACAAGCCTTGCGCTCATCATGGTGGGCGCGCTCATCGCTCTGTCGCTCAAAACGCACCTCGCCTGGCACGAGCCTGCTGCGGCGCTGCGCGTCGGGCCAAGAAGCCTCCAGCAGGGCATGGCGGCGCTCCTCAGCGCGGTCTTGATCGCCCCGGCGCTGGCGATCCTGCCGACGCCGTACGGCCTCTACGCCCCCGGCCACGCCGTGCCGGTCGCGCCGATGGTCGAAGTGTCGGCGCTGGAGCCGGAGCCCACCGAGGGCGCCCTGCTGCTGACTACCGTGATCGGGCAGACGCCCATTCTCGCCGGGCAGTGGCTCGTCGGGCAGTTCGACCCGGCGATAACGATTGTGCCGCCCGAACAGGTGGTGCCGCCGGAGGTTTCGCCACAGGCGCTCATGGCCGAAAACGCTCGCATGCTCGAGGAGAGCGAGGTTATGGCCATGGTCGTTGGGCTGCGCCTGGCTGGGTATGATGCGGCGGTGACGGGCAGCGGGGCCAGCGTGCTTCAGGTGCTGCCCGAGAGCCTGGCGCATGACCTGCTGCGCCCCGGCGACCGGATCATCGCGTTGGAAGGCAGGACGGTGCGGACAGCGAGCGACTTACTTGTCGCCCTCGGCGAGCACGACGCTGAGCTTCCGGTCGAGGCCGTGGTTGTGCGCGAGGGCCGGACGTTGCGCATCCAGCTGCCGCTGCTGCCGCCGACCGCGCCAGACGGCCCGCCCCGCCTCGGCATCTCGATCGGGACGGCCGGGCTGACGGTCGAGGCGACGGTGCCCGTGGAGATTCAGCCCCGCTCGATCATCGGCGGGCCATCGGCGGGGCTGATGTTCACTCTGGCGATCTACGACCGACTGACGCCCGGCGACCTGACGGGCGGGCAGCAGATCGCCGGCACCGGGACGATGAGCCGCGACGGGCGCGTCGGGCCGATCGGCGGAGTTGCGCAGAAAGTGGCGGCGGCTGAGCGGGCCGGCGCGACCTACTTCCTGGTTCCGCGGGAGAATGCCGCCGACGCCCGCCGGGTTGCGCGACGGATCACGATCATCGAGGTGGGCCACGTGTCCGAGGCGCTCGCGGCGCTTGAGCGCATCTCCGCCCCCACTGGGGTGAGCCAGTGAGACGCAGGCGCGTAGCCTTAAGTATGTGCCGGCGGGATGATCTCAAGGTTGAATTGAGCTGCATATGCCTGCAGCCGCCCAATTGCCTCCTCCGTCACTGGTGGCGCGGTCTCGTCACCGCTGGTCGCGGCCGTGCCGGCTGTGGAGAAGTAGCGCTCGAAGCCGGCCGGCGTGTACATCACGAGCATGCGCGCCGGCTCACCAGCTTCGTTTCTGAAGGTGTGGACGGTGCCGGCGGGGATGTGAACACAGGCTCCGGGGCCGACGCGGGCGCTTTCCTCGCCAGCAACAATCGTGATGTCGCCGTCCAGGACGTAGAACAGCTCATCCTCCCTGTGATGGATGTGCGGCGGTGGGCCGCCTCCAGGCACGATAAACACCTCTAGCACGGTGTAGCGATTATTCGTCTGCTCGCCGGGGATCAACACCGTCATCCGGTGGTCGACAATCCAGTAGGCTGGCTTGTCCGCTGCCGGTTGAAAAAGCGCGGGCCTGAGCTGACGTTGCATGGCTTCAGATCCTCTCTATTGAGGCTCGCCGGCCGATAGTGAGCCGGCGAGGTTGGTTCGGGCCGTCATCATCGTTGCGTCTTCCGATGGGAAACGCGCTAGAACCGCATGTCGATGCCGACCGCCGCGTTCTCTTCAGGGCTGGCGAGCCAATGCCCGTAGCTGGCGGCGATGGTCGCGAAACGCTCTAACTCCTCCTGCGTTGCGGGCTGCGCTGCCTTCGCCAGCGGCCGCCCCGTCTCCTGGAAGAAGCGGGCCAGGCGTTGAGTTGTGATGATCAGGCTCACCGCCGGTTCGCTGGAGAGGTTGCGCCAGGCGTGGGGCGCATCGCCCGGCACATGGATGTAGTCGCCCGCGCTCGCGCTGATCCATCTGTAGCCCTGGGCATCCTGACGCAGGCCGTCCATCGAGCCGGAGATAATCAGAAAGTCCTCCGTATCCGGGTGAGCGTGAAGCGGAACAAAGGCGCCGGGCGGGATCGTTCCCCTCAGGACACAGAAGCCGTTGCGCTTATCATCCGGCGATGTCAGAAACTCCACCGTCGGCCCGAAGTGGTCGGCGACCATGCCGGTGGTAGGATTCTTCTCAAGACTCATGCGCTCCCTCCCAGGTGTCAGCTTCGCGACGTTGGTACGGGGCTGTCTTCCGCCATCCTCCAAGCTCGAAGCTTAGGGCGCTTGAAGCGCGGCTTAGATGAGCCGATCTGCCAAATTTGCGAGGCGATACGCCTCATACCTATCGCGCAGCTTGTAGGGACACCATATCAAAGGAGATGATCCGCCCTTATCTGTGTTCGGCGGGCAGGATAGCGCAGCGCTGCACGCGAGAGAATGCCTTTTACCTATCGCGCGCCTATCGTTCGGCTACAGCGTGGTACCATGTTTGTTGATGGATATAGAGCAAAAAGGGATCGGCAGGCTTTCGGGGCTTGCCGCCTACCACAGCCGGGCGAGACCGCGCACACACGCCCTTTGAGCAGGCCCGTGCCCAGTTCGAGCGTTCAGGGCCGGCCCACAAGGGTGATGCTGTGGGACAGTATTTAGCCGGCGTGGTACAAGGCTATATGGAACCACAGAAATCTTTCGGTAGCCCGTAGGGCCGAAGCATTCGCCCCAGGATGTGCATGTAGTACGGGCGTTGTCCGGGCGAATGCTTCGGCCGTACATTCCGAGCGATACTTGTGGTGCTATTTAGCGGAGGTGAGCGATGCGGATCGTGCTCTTCTCCGACGTGCACGGCAATGTCGTCGCCCTTGAGGCCGTGCTCGCGGCGATCCGCCGGGAGGCCGCGCCGGACGCGCTCTTCGTCGCCGGGGATCTGGCGCTGTTCGGGCCGCGCCCGGCCGAGGCGCTCGCGCTGCTGCGCTCGCTCGATGGCGCGCGCTTCGTTGTGGGCAACACCGATCAATACCTGCTCGACGGCAGGGACGAGCAGGAGGTGGCCTTCGCCCGCGCGCGGCTCTCCGACGACGAAATCGCTTTCTTGGGCGGGCTGCCCTTCGAGCAGCGGCTGGAGGTCGCGCCCGGCCACGAGTTGCTGGTGGTTCACGCCAACCCGCGCGACTTGGAGGGCGCGATCACGCCCGACAGCCCGGCGGAGCATATTCGCTCCTGGTTCGAGGGTGTGACAGCCGAGGTGGTGGCGTTCGGGCACTACCACGTGCCCTTTGTGCGCCAGCTCGACGGCAGGACGCTGGTGGATGTCGCCGCCGTGGGCATGTCGCGCGATGGTGACCAGCGCGCCGCCTATGCGATCCTGACTTGGGAGCGCGGCGCGTGGCGGATCGAGCACCGCCGCGTCCCGTACGACATTCAGGCGGTCGCGCGTGATTACGTGGCCGTTGGCTTCCCGAACGCCGAACACGCGGCCGCGCAGTTGCTCAGGGCGCGGGGCTTCTCGACCACGCCCTCCTGACAGGCGCGGGCCGGGCCGCGCATCAAGCTGGTCTAGCGGCTAATCCCCGGCGCCATCGGCGGCGCCCAAGGCCCGGCTGCGCGGGGCCCGGCCCTCGGCCTGGTCGAGGCGCTGGCGTAAGGCGATCAGGGCCTCCCGCGCCACCTGCCTCACCTCGGTGCCTTGGGCGAGCGGCTCGGCGGTACGGGCGTCCACCGCGTACCAGAACGGCTCGTCGTGCTCCAGGAGAATGTCCGCGGCCGAGAGCAGCTCCACGAGCGGCGCATCAGAGCTTCGCATCGCAGGTGCCTTTCCTCAGTTCTATCCTGTTCGATAGGTGGAGTGTATCACAGAGCGCCCATTGGGGTAAGGCAAGGAGCTCAAGGCGCGGGGCAGAGTACCGTCAGTGGGGGTTGGCGTTCCGCCGGGGAGGTGGGCAGGCTGCGCACGCCTGTTGCGGGCGCAAGCGCGCCCCCCGACACCCCCCGCGCCAGGGGCCTCGCCCCTGGACCCCAAAGCCGACGGCCTTCCCAGGCGAGGCGGCTGGTGGCACATGCCCCTCTGCGCCAGAGCGGGAGCTGCAGTACCAGCGAGACGGCAGCTGCCCCGCAGCTTCGCTATTCCCACGGTTTACGGGTAGGAGCGAAGCTGTTGGGCAGCGGGCGTGGAGCGGGGAACGCACCGCCCGCTCTCGGCGCCGAGGGGCATGCAGCGATGGCGTGTCGGCGCTGGCGGGCGTCGGCTTCGGGGGTTCCAAGGGGGCAGCCGCCCCCTT
>DAOUGF010000829.1:0-3253 GCA_034429295.1 Chloroflexaceae bacterium | reverse complement strand
CCAAGGAGTTGCGGGCCGGCGGCAATGGGGCGATCACCCGCGAGCTGCAACAGCTGATCGCCGGCCTCTCGATCGGCGAGATCTTCAGCCTCACCAAGGCCTTCACCCTCTACTTCGGCCTCGTCAATCTCGCCGAGGCCGTGGAGCGGCTGCGGGTGCTGCGGGAGCGCGACCGGCGGAGCGGCCCGCGGGCCGAGAGCGTCGGCGCCGCCGTTGCTACCCTGCGCGCCCACGGCATCCCCGCCGCCGAGCTGCGGGCCTGGCTCGAGGGCGCGCTGATCATGCCCGTGCTCACCGCTCACCCCACCGAGTCGCGCCGCCGCACCACTCTGATCAAGCAGCGCCGCATCTTCGATCACCTGCTCGACCTCACCCTCGGTGCTCGCCAGCTGCTGCCCCAGGAGAAGCGCGAGCTCCACGCCCGCCTCGAGCGCGAGATCGTCGGCCTCTGGCAGAGCGACGATGTGCGCCACAGCAAGCCCTCCGTCCTCGATGAGGTGGAGAATGGCCTCTTCTACTTCCAGACGGTGCTCTACGACCTGCTGCCCTCCCTCTGCCGCACCTTCGAGCAGGCCCTGGCCGACCACTACCCTGAGGAGCAGTGGCGCCTGCCGCCGCTGCTGCGCTTCGGCAGCTGGATGGGCGGCGACCGCGACGGCAACCCCTTCGTCACCCCCGAGGTGACGGTCGCCACGGTCCGGCTGATGCGCGCCTCGATGCTGCGGCACCTGATCGGCTGCATGGACGCGCTCTTCACCGACCTCAGCCAGTCGCTGCAGCAGGTGGCGGTGAGCCCGCCGATCCTCGAGCGGATCGACAGCTACAGAGAGCGCTTCCCCGACGTTGCCGCCGGCATCAGCCACCACCATGCTCGTGAGCCCTACCGCCAGTTGCTTGTCTTCATCCGCGCCCGCCTCGAGCGCACCCTCCAGCACACCCTCACCCACGAGCCCGTTTGGGGCGTCGAGCCGCGGCGGGTCGTCGCCCCCGAGATCTATCTGCGGGCCGAGGAGCTGCTCGCCGAGCTGCGCCTGATCCACGAGAGCCTCACGGCCAACGGCGGCGAGTTGGTGGCCGATGGCCTGCTGCGCGATGTGATCGCCAAGGTGACGATCTTCCACCTCCACACGGCCACCTTGGACCTGCGGCAGCACAGCAGCCGCCACCTGAGCGCCCTCGATGAGCTCTTTCGCGCCGCGGGAGTGAGCGAGCGCTACGCCGAGCTCGATGAGGCGGCCAAGGTTGAGCTGCTCGCAAAAGAGATCGCTGGATCGCGCCCGCTGGCTACGGCCCGCCTCGACGGCTACAGCAAGGAGACGGCCGAGACCATCCAGACCTTCCGCGTGGCGGCGGCGCTGCTGGAGCAGGTGGACGCCGAGGTGATCGAGAGCTACATCATCTCCACCACCACCAGTGTGAGCGACATCCTCGCCGTGCTGCTGCTCTGTCGCGAGGCCGGCCTCTACAAGCCCGGCGCTTACAGCCGCCTGAATGTAGTGCCGCTCTTCGAGACCGGCGACGACCTGACGAACGCGCCCCGACTGATGGCGGAGCTGTTGAGTCTGCCGGCCTACCGTGAGCATCTCAGGTTCCGCGGCGACGTGCAGGAGGTGATGCTCGGCTACTCGGACAGCAACAAGGAGGGCGGCTTCGTGGCGGCCAACTGGGCCCTCTACAAGGCCCAGCTGGAGCTGAGCGCCCTCGCCGACGAGCACGGCGTGAGGCTGCGGCTCTTCCACGGGCGCGGCGGCGCCGTGGGGCGGGGCGGCGGCCCGGCCGGGCAGGCCATCCTCTCGCAGCCCCCCGGCACGCTGCGGGGCCAGATCAAGATGACCGACCAGGGCGAGATGATCTCCGACCGCTATCTCGACCCGCTCACCGCCGCCCGCCACCTGGAGCAAGTGGTGAACGCTGTGCTGCGGGCCGGCTTCCCCGAGGTGCTGCAACAGCCCCGCCCCGAGTGGATGGAGGCTATGGAGCAGATCGCCGCGGCCGGCCGCGCCGCCTACCGCGGCCTGGTCTACGAGCGGCCTGAGTTCTTCACCTACTTCCGCGAGGCCACGCCGATCGCCGAGATCAGCCGGCTGCGGATCGGCTCGCGCCCCGCCTCCCGCAGCGGCAGCGACCGCATCGAGGAGCTGAGAGCTATCCCCTGGGTCTTCAGCTGGATGCAGAGCCGTCATACCCTGCCGGGCTGGTTCGGCCTCGGCAGCGCCCTCGAGGCGTTTGTCGATGGAGCAACGAAGGGCGATCCTGATGACGACGGCAGGCGCTCCTCCGCTCCTCCGCCCCCTGGCTCCGCAGGCGCGGAGCGCCTGGCGCTGCTGCGCCAGATGTACAGTGAGTGGCCCTTCTTCCGCACCTTGCTCGACAACGCCCAGCTGATCATCGCCAAGGCCGACATGGGCATCGCCCGCCGCTACGCTGAACTTGTGGCCGACCAGGCGCTAGCCGAGCGGGTCTTCGGCACCATCCGCGAGGAGTACGAGCGCACCAGGCGCCTGATCTGCCTCGTGGCCGAGGTGGACGATGTGCTCGACGCTCAGCCGGTGCTGCAGCGGGCCATCCGCCAGCGCAACCCCTACGTCGATCCGCTCAGCTACATCCAGATCGAGCTGCTGCGCCGGCTGCGGGCCGGCCCGCCGGAGGCGGAGCAGGAGGCCCTCGAGACCGCCGTGCTGATGTCGATCAACGGCATCGCCGCCGGCCTCAAGAATACGGGGTGAGCCGCCGGGTCGTGGGTGACGCCCCGCCGGCTCACTCTCCCCGGCGAGGGGCGCAGCCGCCCCCGCTCCCCGATGCCGGGGCGCTGCCGCCCTCACACCCCGCCGCCTCGGGGTGCTGCCTCGTACCAGTACCACCTGCATGGTGGGTGGGGATGCGGGCGGGCTCTGTCCCCGCGCCCCCTGTCGCCTCGGGGCGCTTGCCCTGAAGCAGTGCCACCCTGCACGGTGGGTGAGGATGCGGGCGGGCTCTGCCCCCCGCACCCCCCGCCGGAGTGGGCGCTGCCCCCTCCGGACCACCCCCAAGCAGGAGGGCTGTACCGTGCCGCTACCTGGCGGCGTACCCGACTCATTGTCGGGCAGAGCCATCCGCCTCGGCCGGCGGCGGATCTGCGGTCGGGGTGGTGTGCAAGCATCGGTTGTGCCTCCGCCTCCACACATCAGATTCTGGAAAGTTTGCCCGCGGTGGGGTGGCGTCGGCACGCCGGATCGTGCAGGGCGCAACCAACGGGTGTGGGCCACCGCGCTCG
>DAOUGF010000828.1:0-3607 GCA_034429295.1 Chloroflexaceae bacterium | reverse complement strand
GAGTTCGTCAACCTCGGCTATGTGGCCTACCTGGACTTCTTCGGCTTCTGCAAGCAGACCTTCCCCGGCATCCCCGACCAGGCGATCGCCCGCATGGTCCAGGGCATCGAGGTGGACCTGTTCCGCCCCGACGATGAGCTGAAGCAGCTGGCCAAGCTCGCCGTGCAGCTCGGCGTCGCCGACGCCCTGAAGCAGGGCACAGTGGACGAGGCCCTCGCCGCCGCGGCCGAGCGGCCGAACGGCCCGACTTGGGTGGGCGCCTGGGAGCAGGTCAAGCACCCCTGGTTCAATTACTCCTCTGGCACCGGCTTCTACTCCACCGACAAGGCCTGGCTCGACCATCTGGAGATCCCGTTCGGCTACCTGCGCGACTACATCGCCCGCGTGGAGGCCGGCCAGGAGATCGACCGCCCCACGGCGCAGATCGCCGCCGAGCGCGACCGCATCACGAGCGAGTACGCCGAGTTGCTGCCCGACGACGCCGCCCGCGAGGCCTTCCATGGCAAGCTCGGGCTGGCCCGCGTGGTCTTCCCCTACGTTGAGAACCACAACTTCTACATCGAGCACTGGACGATGTCGGTCTTCTGGCGCAAGATGCGCGAGCTGAGCCGGATGCTGATGCAGGCGGGCTTCTGGCACGACGAGGACGACATGTTCTACCTGCGGCGTGACGAGCTGCAGCAGGTGCTCTTCGACTACGGCAACGGCTGGGCCGTCGGCGCCGACTCGATCGGCCCCTGGCACTGGCCCAACGAGATCAAGCGGCGCCGCGCGATCGTGGACGCCCTGGCCGCCAAGCCGCCGCTGCCCGCCCTCAACGAGCCGCCGGAGGTGGTGACCGAGCCCTTCACGATCATGCTCTACGGCATCACCAGCGAGCGGGTGGACAAGTGGCTCCACGGCGGCGAGCAGGGTAGCGCGCTCACGGGCATGGCAGCCTCGCCCGGCGTGGTCGAGGGCGTGGCCCGCGTGGTCCACAGCGCCGATGACCTGGAGCAGATCCAGGAGGGCGAGATCCTGATCACCCGCGTGACGGCGCCGAGCTGGGCCCCGGTCTTCGCCCGCATCAAGGCCACCGTCACCGACATCGGCGGCATGATGTCCCACGCTGCGATCGTCTGCCGCGAGTACGGGCTGCCCGCCGTGACAGGCACCGGCTCGGCGAGCACGCTGATCAAGACCGGCCAACGTATCCGCGTGGACGGCAACACCGGCGAGGTGACGATCCTGTCGTTCTGAATAGAGCCACATCTGTGGCTCAGGAGGTACGGTCGAAGCATTCGCCCCAAGTCGCGCGTGTGGTACGGGCGCTATCCGGGCGAATGCTTCGGCCCTACGGGCCTACCGAGAGCTTTCTGTGGTTCCATATAGCTTGGGGCGGCCAGGCCGCCCCACCCCCGCTATGGACACCTCGCGCTACGACCCGATCTGGCGTGCGGCCCTGCCGTACCTGCGCGCCCGCAAGAATGATGTCCACGTCCCGCTCTCGTACGGCTACGCGGTACGGCTCTGCGCGGCGCACCCAGAGGCCGACCCCGACGTGGTGTTGCCGGGGATCATCCTCCACGATGTCGGCTGGGCGGTGATCGACGAGCGGGCGATCTTCGAGCAGGGCTTTGGCCCGAATATGATGGTGAGCGACGTGCGCCGCCTCCACGAGCGGGAGGGCGTGCGGATCGCCCGCGAGCTCCTGTCGGCTTTGGAGTATCCGGCCGAGCTTATCGAGCGGGTGGCAGCGGTGATCGACGGCCACGACACCCGCGTGACCGCCCACTCGCTCGAGGATGAGTTGGTCAAGGACGCCGACAAGCTCTGGCGCTTCACCGAGGCCGGGATCGCGGTGGCCTGCGACTGGTTCAAGCTCACGCCGGGCCAGTACGCCGCGCGCCTGGAGCGGGAAATCGCCGGCCAACTCTTCCGGCCCTGGTCGCGCCAGGTGGCCGCCGCCAAGCTCGCCGCGTCGCGGGTCGCTCTGCGCTGCGATGTGCTGCCGTAGTGGCCGTACGCTGTACGCCCTAGCTGTGCACACCGGCGCTGCTGAGCCGTGCTCCAAGCAAGCGCCGCCCCCCAAGCTTGAAGCTTGGGGGCGGCTGGGGTGGCTCCCGTCGGTCGTCAGTCGTCGGTCGTCGGTCATCCCATCCATCAGCTCACGTAGGCTATCATGAGCGCTATCTACGACCGCATCTATCAGGCCGCCGAGCCATACTGGCACACCCGCTCCGGCGAGGTGCACATGCCCGAGTCGTACGCCTTGGCGCAGGAGCTCCTGGGTCACTACCCCGAGGCCGATCCGGCGGTGGTGCTCCCGGCGATCCTGCTCCACGACATCGGCTACTTCGGGCTGCCCGAGGAGACACAGATGCGAGGCCTCTCCGGCTCGCCACACGGCTGGGATGCCGACGTGACCCGGCTGCACGAGGTGGAGGGCGCCCGGATGGCCCGCGCGATCCTCGCCGAGCTCGACTACGACCCGGAGTTGGCCGAGCGGATCGTTGCGATCATCGACGGGCACGACAGCCGCAAGGAGCCCCTCTCGCTGGAGGATGCCATCGTCAAGGACGCCGACAAGCTCTGGCGCTTCACGGCGAGCGGCGTGCGCATCTGCCGGCGCTGGGTCGGCCAGGAGCCGGGCGCGTTCATGGACTACGTCGAGTCGAAGATCGCGGGCTGGATGCTGACGCCCCACGGCGCAGCGATGGCCCGGGCGATCCTGGCAGCGACGCGCCGCCGCTACGTGGAAGGGGGCGAGGATGGGGCCTGACATGCTCGCGGGGCAGGTGGCGGTGATCACCGGCGCGGCCGGCGGGTTGGGGCGCAGCTTCG
Source organism: Chloroflexaceae bacterium (assembly GCA_034429295.1). Classification (GTDB taxonomy): domain Bacteria; phylum Chloroflexota; class Chloroflexia; order Chloroflexales; family Chloroflexaceae; genus OHK40. The sequence continues at coordinate 784 of DAOUGF010000828.1, read as the reverse complement.
CCCTCGCCTTCGCTGCCGCCGGCGCCGCCGTGGTCGCCGCCGACCGCAACGAGGCCGGAGTCGCCGCCGTGGCCGCCGAGGTGGCCGAGCGGGGCGGGCGAGCCATCGCCGTTGCGGTTGACGTAACGAGCGCCGCGTCGGTCGAGGCCATGGCCGAGCGGGCTGTCGCCTGGGGCGGTGGGGTGGACATCCTGGTGAACAACGCGGCGATCTACGCCGGCCTGGAGCGCCGGCCCTTCTGGGAGTTGGACGAGGACGCGTGGGATCGAGTGCTGGCGGTCAATCTGAAGGGCGCCTGGCTCTGCGCGAAGGCCGTCTTCCCCGCCATGCGCCAGCGCGGGCGTGGCAAGATCGTCAACGTGGCCTCGGCCACCGTCTTCAGCGGCTCGCCCCTCTGGGCCCACTACGTCGCCTCGAAGGGTGCGCTGATCGCCTTGACCCGCACGATGGCCCGCGAAGCGGGCGATCACGGCGTGACGGTCAACGCCCTGGCGCCGGGCTTCACGCTCACCGAGGCCAGCCTGGGCCTGGTGGAAGATGCCGCGAGCTACGGCGTGAACCGCGGCGCGATCAAACGCGCGGCCTACCCCGACGACATGGCCGGGGCCGCGCTCTTCCTCGCCTCGCCCGCCAGCGATTTCATCAGCGGGCAGACCCTGATCGTCGACGGCGGGCGCCAGTTTATCTAGCGCAGGCCGGGCTCAACCGATATCGAGGCGGATCGTCACGTCGTCGCCCTGATCAAGCCGCTCGGCCTTGCGCACGGCGGTGTTGATCGGGACGA
>DAOUGF010000827.1:0-1944 GCA_034429295.1 Chloroflexaceae bacterium | reverse complement strand
GGAGCGGGCCGCGATCTTCGAGCAGGTCTGGATGCTCGTGCGTGACACGTATGTGTACGAAGATTATCGCGGTCTGGATTGGGAGGCGGTGCGGGAGGAGTTCGCGCCCCGCGTGGCGGCCGCGGAGACGCCAGAGATCTTCTACGGGCTCATGCGCGAGCTGATCGATCGGCTCGGCGACAACCATTCCCGCTTCGAGTCGCCTCAGGAGGTGGCCGCCCAGGAGGCCGAGTTCGAGGGCGAGGCGCGCTACGGCGGCATCGGCGCCCAGATCCGCGATGTGGAGGAAGGCGGCCTTGTCACCAGCCTTGCGCCGGGCGGGCCGGCCGAGCGGGCCGGCATCAACAGGCACGACCTGATCATTGCCGTGAACGGCATCCCCTTCACCGATACCGCCGCCTTCGGCCCCGAAGGCCCGATCGGCGTGGTGCGGGGCGAGATCGGCACCCCGGTGCGCCTCACCGTCCGCAGCGGCGAGGACCCACCCCGCGAAGTCGTGGTGATCCGCGAGCCAATCGAAGTCGCCGTCTTCAACGAGGTACGGGCCCGCAGGCTTGCCGACGGCGCTATCGGCCTGGTGGAGATCCCTACCTTCTTCGTTGACGAGATCGACGCCAAGGTCCGCGCCGCCGTCGAGGGGCTGATGGCCGACGGCCCGCTCAGCGGGCTGATCCTCGATGTACGTTCCAACTCGGGCGGCTACGTCCACCTCATGCGCAACACCATCGCGCTCTTCCACGACGGCGGCAGCATCGGCAACACCAGCGGCCGCAACATCAACGATCCGCAGGAGATCCCCACCGGCGCGACGATTCCCGGGCTGGAGGATGTGCCAATCGTGGTCCTCATCGGCCCGAACACGGTGAGCGCCGCCGAGATGTTCGCCGCCGGGATGCAGACCCTCGGCCGCGCCCGCCTGATCGGCACGGCCAGCGCCGGCAACACCGAGAATCTCTACGGCCACACCTTCGACGACGGCTCGCGCCTGCTGCTGGCCACCGCAGTCTACCGTCTCCCCGACGGCACCCTGATCGAAGGCCGCGGCGTGCTTCCCGACACGCTCGTCGATGTGGAGTGGTGGCGCTACCCGCCCGACCAGGACCCCCAGCTGATCGCGGCCCTGGCCGAGCTCACCGCCGTCACCACCGCGAGCAGCCAGTGAGCGCACTCGTCTGTAAGCCGTCTCCCTCCGCCCCCGAAGCTTGAAGCTTCGGGGGCGGAACGGGAAGCAGTACAATGCGCACTACACACTACGCAGAGGAACTACCAATGATCACAGATCGCCTTGGCCGCGTCGTCCAGGTGAACGTCAACCCCGAGGGCGGCGTCCCCAAGCACCCCGTCCCCGCCGCCGAGATCACGACGCGGGGCGTGAGGGGCGATAAGCAGCGGGACAGGCGCCACCACGGCGGGCCGCAACGGGCAGTATGCCTCTTCGCCATCGAGCGGATCGATGGCCTGCGGGCCGAGGGCCACCCGATCGCCCCCGGCACCACCGGCGAGAACCTCACCCTCGCCGGCGTCGACTGGGATCGGATCAAGGTGGGCGACCGGCTGCTGGTTGGCGAGTGGGTGGAACTGGAGATCACCGGCTACGCCTCGCCCTGCAGCAACATCGAGGCCTCGTTCGCCGATGGCGCCTTCAAGCGCATGTCGCAGAAGCTGCACCCCGGCTGGAGCCGCCTCTACGCACGGGTGCTCGCCGAAGGCACCGTGCGCGCCGGCGACCCGGTGGAGCATCTGCCGGCCTAGTGCCCGTACAGCGTAGTAGGTAGGCCGTACAGCGAGAGCCTCACAAAGCCAGAGAGCCAAGTGACACGGCCAAAAAGGCCGCCTGAATAGGGCGCCCACGACGGGGCGCCCTTTCACGTCTCCCTGCTTACTTCTGCGCCACGCCCTGCTCGGCGAACTGCAGCTGATAGAGCCGGTGGTAGTAGCCGCGGC